>JAZRAZ010000102.1:0-4737 GCA_045634825.1 Eubacteriales bacterium
ACCGGCGTTTCCGATGAACTGATGAAGGGTCGCACGGTTTATGTTTATACTCCTTACGATATTTCCGGTAACGATGAAGCGATGATGAAATCTGTTGCCGGCAAGCTTAATATGACGGTTGTTGTTACTAACCTCAACAAGACCGGTGCTGCCTATTCGGCGCAGATGAAGAAAATTGCATTATCTGATACCAAGGCTGATTTGATGTTTGTGGACCAGAATACCTGGGGGGACATTCAATATTATACCCAACCGATTACTCCTTTTGTAAACTTTGAAATCGGCGATAAACTTGGTTCTTTCTACGGAGCGATGAGTTCCAACTATTCTATTTCAGACGCTTACTATAAATCCGAACAAAACATTTGTGATTATTATGTTGCTTCCGGTATCGGCGCTCCTTATTTACTTGCTTACAATAGAGATAATCTTGTTGCCGAGGGAACCTTAGAGCAATATACGGATGCTACCACAATGGCAACATACGGTGCAGTTGAATTGCAAGACCCTGTCAAGATGTACGATAGCAACACCTGGGGCTTGAAAGCAATGCAGAAAATGCTGATAAATTCAACGGTAAACAGAACAGTTGGTCTTGCCACTGTTAAGGATGTTACCTCTAATGCTAACTGGTGGTTCGGATGTGACAATGTTCCCGGTTTTAAACTCAATGTTTATTCTAAAGCGGCTTTGTATTCCAAAGAGGATGATTATTACAGTGTAGGCGGTATGTCTCGTTTAACGCTGGACACCATTCAGGAACTTTACTGGACCAACACCGGTGCCAACAAACTGAATGTTGCTGAGTACATTGAAGTTACAGAAAAAGAAAAGGCAATTTCTAAACTTTTCAATACATACATCGGTACTGACGATGCATCTCAATATGCAATGCTTGGTATTGAAGTTGAAGACCTTGCTACTTTGTTCGCACAGGCAAATGGTGCTGATTGGGATTTTGTCGGCTATCCTTACGGTACTGCAACCGAAAATCAAGTCAGGTCACTTACGCCTGATGAAAACGGAAACTATATGGTTGGCGCCGATGGGCAGGATGTATTACAGTTGTCCTCTGCCGGTTGGGCAAGCGGTTTTGCAGTTATGGATCGTTGCGCGACTCCTGCTATTGCGCTGCGCTTTGCTGAGGATTATACAATCGCTTGGCAAGATGCGTTTGAGAGTTCCTTTGCCGGTCTGCTTTCTGAGGAACAGACAAAACGTTATGAGAATATGAAGAAAAATATGGGTGTTACCTTTTATTCTTCGATGATTTCTCATACCGGCGAGATGGCTGATGCACACCCCGGCGCTTTGAATAAAGTAACTTCTGATGCGTTAAATGCTTCGCTTGAGTTTAAAGCCACCCCGGAACTTTTTACACAACCAATGTATGAAAAGAATACGGCGATTGGCACTTATGACCCTCAAAATCATTCCAAGTGGAGTCAATTCATTACTGCTTCAAGAGCTGACGGTATGGCAGGCAGTTATGAAATTGCAAGAGTAATGTTTAATTACTAAGAAATTGATATTTAAGAGACGATGCACGAATGTGCGTCGTCTCTTTGTTATATAATATCTTAGGAGATGATTCGGTGGCGCATTATAAAAATACCACACTTTTAAAAACAGTTTCAATTGTGCTGTTATTTGTTATATTCGTATTAATTTTAGTGATTGCAAATCTGATAGCCTCTTTGGAAGGCGATCCATATTTATCGTTTTTTGAAAGATTACAGCCCTCTTTTTATCTAAGAACGGTTTTAATTCTGGCATTTTCATCCTTGCTTTATACACCGCTTTCTTATGGGGTTTCCAATATTATTTATCAAGGCACTTTGCGAGAAATACAGATTTCCGATTTGTTTTATTTGTTTTTAAAGCCTGTTATTTTATTTAAAGCCATTTTATTACGCCTTTTGATTTGGGTGGTGCGCGGTTTTTATCAACTATTAACACTTTTAGGTGGCATTATACTGGAAACTGCATTTTGTTTAATTCACTTAGCAGCAGCAGGAGAAAACATTTTGAATTTGTCTGTCGGTCAACTTCCAAATGCCATTTGTGTGATTTTAGAGTATAATAGTTTTAGATGGCTGAGCGTTTTATTATGGATTTGTGTATTGTGTGTGTTGGTTGTGACACATTTGAGATTTATGCTTTGTAAATATGCTCTGTTACGGTATGAGGAATTGTCTGCATTAGAGGCAATTCGTATCGGACGACTTGCGATGTCGGGAGGCTTTTTTAAATTTTGCTTTCGTGTCTTGCAAAATTATTCCTATTATATATTGCTAATTGGTAGTTTTGGCTTGGCATACAGGTTTTTGAAGAAAAGAAGAAGTGAACCTTTTATGAACTTTGCAATGCGCAAAGTGAGTGAGGGAAGGCGACTTTATTTTATAAAAAATAGGAAAGCCTCTTGACAAAATCGGCAAAAAAATATATCATATAACAAATGAATATGTATCAAGAGTGGTGGAGGGAACTGGCCCAACGAAGCCCGACAACCTGCATTTGTAAGGTGTCAAATCCAGCGGCACATGCCGGAAGATATGCTTTTTATCGCTCCCGCATGGGAGCTATTTTTTTATAAGTTATAATGTAGTGTAAAAGTTAAAAATCAAGGAGAGAAAATTAAATGGCAAGAAAATGGTTTTTTACATCAGAATCTGTAACCGAGGGACATCCCGATAAAATTTGTGATAAAATTTCCGATGGAGTATTGGATGCAATTTTAGAGCAAGACCCTAAGGCGCGCGTTGCCTGTGAAACGACGGTCACTACCGGTTTAATTCATTTGATGGGTGAAATTTCCAGTACCGCACAAGTTGATTTTGCGACCATCGCGCGCGAAACTGTCAGAGAAATTGGATATGACCGTGCAAAATATGGCTTTGATTGCGACACTTGCGCGGTAATGGTTTCTATAGATAAGCAAAGCCCTGATATCGCTATGGGTGTCGATAATGCACAAGAGGCAAAAGCAGGGGCTACCGAGGTGGCTGCTGGAATTGGTGCCGGAGACCAGGGAATGATGTTTGGATATGCCTGTGATGAAACCAAAGAACTGATGCCGCTTGCAATTCAACTGGCTCATAATCTGGCAAAACAACTTACCTTTGTTCGTAAAAGCGGCAAACTTGACTATCTTCGTCCCGATGGTAAAACACAGGTAACGGTTGAATATGAGGATGAGCAAATTAAACGTGTAGAAGCGGTGGTTGTGTCTTCTCAGCACGATGGGGATGTTTCATTAGAACAAATCAGAAAAGACATTATTGCCCAAGTAATTAAGCCTATTATTCCCGCACATTTACTGGACGAGAATACCAAGATTTATATTAACCCAACCGGCCGTTTTGTAGTAGGTGGACCGCAAGGTGACAGCGGATTAACGGGTCGAAAGATTATTGTTGACACCTATGGCGGTTACGGTCGTCACGGCGGCGGTGCTTTTAGCGGAAAGGACCCCACCAAAGTCGATCGCAGCGCTGCTTATGCGGCACGATATGTCGCCAAAAACATCGTAAAGGCAGGACTTGCCAAAAAATGTGAAATCGAACTTGCATATGCAATCGGTGTTGCTACTCCCTTGAGCGTTATGGCAGAAACTTTTGGTACCGAAACAGTTTCACCGCAAGTCATTGATGCAGTAATTGAAAAGTTCTTTGATTTAAGACCGGGCGCAATTATTGAAAAGTTTGGATTGCGGCGCCCCATTTATAAGCAGGTGGCTGCTTACGGTCATATGGGCAGAGAAGATTTGGATATGCCCTGGGAGCAGACTGATCTTGCTGATGAAATTGCAACATTTGCGCAAAATTATTAAACCTTGAAACAAAATCACCTCTGATACATATATTGTACAGAGGTGATTTTAGAATGTTGTGGACAGTATTCTTTGTGCTGGCATCATTTTTTGCGATTATTGGGTTGATGGAGTTTGCAATGTGTATGATTGAAATCATATCTACTCGCTCTACTAAATCATTAAAAGAAATTCGCATTGTTGCCGATATTGAGGGACACGAAAAGAATGTGGAATTTATTTTAGGCTCTCTTTGCGTTATGGCGGAACGCATCACTTTTAAAAATGCTGTAACAAAAGTAATGATTCAGGCAGCAGATGCTGACAAGGCTACATATGAGCGTATCAAGGATTATGTAGAGGAAAATCCCGGCATTTATTTGATTGAAAATAATGAAGAGATGTGATAAAATATAAAGTAAGATATTTTGTGAAAGGAGGGGTGTGCATTGTTGATTGCGGAAGATGAAATTGAAGGCGTGGTTGAAGAGGTAGTATATTCCAATGCAGATACAGGATATTATGTTTTCAGCGTGGATGCCGGTGAGCCAATCACAGTGGTTGGAAACGCCCCTTCTATTTACGCAGGCGAAGGGATACATGCCTATGGAAAATGGGTGCAACATCCAAATTACGGCAAGCAATTTGTCTGTGAGGATATTGAAAAAAGTTTTCCGAGGGAAGAGACAAACATACTTAAGTTTTTATCAAGCGGAGCCATACGCGGAATCGGTCCTGCCACTGCTCAAAAAATCGTGGCAAAATTTGGTAAAGATACATTGGATATATTGGAAAATGAACCGTTACGGTTAAGTGCTGTAAGTGGGATTACTTCGAATCGTGCCCTTGAAATCGGAGATCAATTTCGTCTGACTGTTGGTATGAGGAAGTCGGAGGCCAAGCGGTCTTAGGAAGACAACATATTA
>JAZRAZ010000103.1:0-4013 GCA_045634825.1 Eubacteriales bacterium
TTTTCTCACCACAAGCGGCGGGCAACTCAACCCGCAATTTGATGGCGGCAAAGTCACCGAAACCAAAAGACAGGTGTTTTTCAGTGACGGGTCTTCACAACAAACTGACCCCGTCTTTACCACCGAGAAGCAGGCAGTTGAGTTTCTGTACAACGGATTTAAACAGCACACCTCCCGTATGTACTTTACCTACCATATTGATTATGCCCTGCCCACCGAGCAAACCGCGTTTGACACGGCGGTGCGCGCACTGATCAATGACCTTTTAGACAAGGCGTTTGCCGAAAACGAGCAGGATAGCGAGGGCGACTATCTGCGCTACAGTTATCATTCCTATACCTTTGGTGCAGGAGCCAATGTCGGCAGTAACTTCTCCATCGTCTATATCAAACTTGATTTTTCCTATTTAACAACACCGGAGCAGGAAATAGAACTGACCGAGCAACTCAACACCCTGATTTCCTCCTTCGGCTTTACCGAACAGACCGATGAACTGACCAAAATCAAAACCATTTATGACTTTATCACCTCTCATGTCGTTTATGACCACGAAAACTTGGAAAATGACGACTACACGCTCAAATTCTCCGCCTATGCGGCACTGATGCACGGAAAGGCCGTTTGTGAGGGCTATGCCACCCTGTTTTACCGTATGGCAAGAATGTGCGGACTGCGCGCCCGCGTGATTACAGGCAGCGGCAACAACGAGCGGGACGCCAACCACGCCTGGAACATCGTAGCCGTAGGAGATACTTTCTACTATGTCGATGCCACATGGGATGCCGAGCAAATCAATTATCTTTATTTTCTCAAAGGTGACAGCGACTTTGATAGTCATACCAACGAGGCAAAATACGACACCCCCGAATTTCGCGCGGTCTATCCGATTGCCGAGACGGGCTATGTCTTTGACACTGAGCCGGACAAAATCAAAGTCAGCGGTAACTATTGCTACACCGTTTCAGGCGGCAAGGCAACGATTGTTGACTACACAGGCAGCGAAGAACATGTCATCGTTCCCGCCACGCTGGATACTATCCCCGTCACCTATGTTTCGGGAGCCTTCTACGGCAACGACACCGTCAAAAGCATTACCTACAGTGAAGGAATTGTCGGCAACTCGGTGAATGCCATTGACTACTGCAAAAACTTAACTGCCATTCATTACCCCTCCACGATGCAACTGTCTGCATCTGCCAGTTACGGCTTTACCGATGCACCCTCTAATTGCCCCAATCTTTCCACCATTACCGTTTCTCCCGAAAGTCCTTATATGCAGGTGGTGGACGGAGTGCTGTACAGCAAGGATATGACAAAACTGATTTTATGTCCCCCTGCTGACAACAAAACCAACTTTACCATTCCCGACGGCGTAACGCTCATCGGTCCCGAAGCGTTTGCCGACCACAAAACGATGGTAGAGGTCGTAATGCCCGACAGTGTTACCCAAATTGCCTCCTTTGCCTTTAGTGCCGCTTACACATTGGAGAAGGCTGACCTGCCTGCAAATTGTGAGTACATCGGTCAATACATTTTTGCACATACCAATATCACTTCTATCCATATTCCCAAAACGGTAAATCAGATTCACTATTTCCCCTTTGACCTTTGCTATCCGACACAAATTACCATTGACCCCGAAAATGAATATTTTTCGGTCACCGACGGTATGTTGCACAGTGCCACCCGTCTTATCCGCAGTGAAGTAGATACCGAGGGTGCCGTTACGGTACCCGACGGTATAGAGTATATCGACAACGGTGCCTTTCTCGGTGCGAACAAAATCACCTCCCTTTCCCTGCCCGACAGTCTGATAGAACTGGGCAACCACGTTTTCGAGGAATGTGACGGGCTGACCCATCTGACCATCCCCGAAGGTGTAGAAATACTGGGAGATTTACTCTTTTGCGGATGCGACAATCTCACCAGTGTCATCATCCCCGAAAGTATCACCGATTTTGGTGATTTTCTGTTCCATCCTTACAACCATATCACCATTTACGGCGGTGATGCAGCACAACAAATTTCCTGGACGGTACCTGCAAAATATTATCCGCTGGACCAATTTGTTTGCCACAGCGGACACAACTTGCAGGAAGTTATCACCACTGATAACCAATACGAAAAAAAGTATTATTTTGCCTGCTCGGTATGTGGCTGTCGCACCAACGACTATTATCACCGTTATCCCCAAATCAGTGAGGCGAAGATTACCCTTTCCTTTACCGAGGCGGTATATACGGGAGAGTTGATTGTGCCCGAGGTTGTCAGCGTTGTCTATAAAGACAGAGTGCTCAGGGAGGGCGTGGACTATTCCATCATCTATCCTACTAAATCTATTGAAGTGGGTTCGTCGAGTGTCAGCATTGTCGCAATGGGAGAATTCCGCGGAATTATAGGCGCACCGTTTAAGATTTTGCATGCCGATATTACCACCGCAAACATCGAGCTTCTTGAATCAGACTTTGTCTATGAGGGTCAAGCGGTAAAACCGGACTTTTCAGTGCAGTGGAACGGCAAAGAACTGGTCCGTTATGAAGACTACGGTTTCTACTATGAAAACAACAATACCGAAGGCACCGCCACACTGGTGGTAACAGGTAATCGCAATTTTAAGGGTGAAAAACGAATTGACTTTACCATAAGCGAGCACGAACACTACTATCACCCCACCGAAATAGATGAATCTACCCACCAAGGCATCTGCATTTGCGGTCGCAAAAATGAAATTACGACCCATACCTTTGATGACAGATGTGACTCCTACTGTAACGATTGTTACTATTACCGCACACCACTCCACGAATACTCTGAAAATTGGAGTGGTGACAACTACAACCATTTCCGCAGATGTATTCATTGTGGCACCCCCGAGTCTATCGAAAGGCACACGGGCGGCACCGCCACCTGTTCGTCGGCAAAAGTTTGCACCGTTTGCAACCTTGCTTACGGAGATACCTTACCGCACGACTGGGATATGCAGCAGTGGAAAACCGACCCCACCTATCACTATCATCCCTGCAAAAACTGCTCGGCAGGCGAATACCACGCGGAACACAGCGGTGGTAGTTCCACCTGTACCCAAATGGGCAAGTGCGCTGATTGTGGATACGAATATCTCAGTCCGTCACCGCACAACTGGGGCGATTGGGTGAAAACCGACAGCACCCACGAGCGTTTTTGTCTTGACTGCAGGACAAGTGAGGGCGTACATTATCATACCATTATAAATAAAGTATGTACCCTGTGCGGTTACACGCAAGCACCGTCCAACCCCTTTAGCGATGTAAAAGAAACAGATTATTTCTACACACCGGTACTCTGGGCGGTACAAAACGAAGTTACGGCAGGTCTTACCCTCTCCTCCTTCGGCCCGCAGGCACATTGTTCTCGCGCACAGGTAGTCACATTTCTGTGGCGTGCCGCAGGTCGTCCCCATCCCGATGGCACAAATAATCCTTTTATAGATGTCAGCCCAAGTCAGTATTATTACGATGCAGTTTTGTGGGCAGTAGAAAACGGCATTACCGCAGGCGCCGATGCCACCCACTTTGCCCCCAACAACACCTGCTCGCGTGCACAAATCGTCACATTCCTCTATCGCTTTGCAAGCAAGCCTGCCGTTTCGGGCAACATTCCTTTTACAGATGTGCCCAAAAATGAGTATTATTACAACGCGGTTTTGTGGGCAGTAAAAAACGGCATTACCTCAGGTAATGATGCCACCCACTTTGCTCCCAATGATACCTGCACCCGCGGACAAGTCGTTTCTTTCCTGTATCGTTATATAGTATAAACTTAAAACAGCCTCCTATGGTATCACTACCATAGGAGGCTGTTATTTAATCTATAATTTCTGCTTTAATGGTATTGGTGTTGCCGGAACTGCCGTTATTTACACCGCCCGTCATTACCACAAGGTCGCCCGGTTGCAGACCAAAGTGCTCCTGCGTTAAACGCTTTGCTTCGTGGAACATTACTTCCGTCGAGTCATACGAGCGCATCATAACGGG
>JAZRAZ010000104.1:0-5545 GCA_045634825.1 Eubacteriales bacterium
TGACCGACAGTGATATGGAAATTGCCTATAAGGATGGAAAAGATGGCATTAATAATTTGTTGACGATCTATTCTGCGGTTACAGGAAAAACGATTGAACAGGCTGCCCTGGAATTTGCGGGTCAAGGATACGGAACATTCAAACTTGCAGTTGGTGAGGCTGTGGCTGCCCATCTTAAACCCCTTCGTGATACATTTAATGATTTAATGAAAAACAAAGATTACCTTGAAAAAGTGTATACTGAAAGTGCAGAAAAAGCGTCAGCTATTGCAGAACGCACTTTGCGCAAGGTTTATAAAAAAGTTGGTTTTATTGCCGGATAGGTCGGATGAATATGGAATTTACAGATATTATTTTAACAATTTGTGCTCTTGTTCTTGCAGCGGCATTATCGTTCGTGATGACTCCGGTTGCACGTAGTTTTGCATTTAGAGTAGGAGCAATAGATGTTCCTAAAGATAGTCGAAGAATGCATAAAAAACCGATTCCCCGACTGGGTGGTATTGCCATTTTCACTGGGTTTTTTGTTTCGGTAATTTGTTTGAGTATTAATTTTGCTAATAATGAGGTTCGTGGCGTTTTGTTAGGCGCTATGATTATTGTGGTTTTAGGCGTTGTTGACGATGTTTTGGCTTTAAAACCTCTGCTCAAAGGCATTCCTCAGATTTTTGCAGTGTTTCTACCTGTGTTTTTTGGTGTCCGAATTGAACGGATACCTAATTTTGGGGCCGGAGATGCATATATTGAGTTGCCGCTGTTTTGGCAATACATCATTTCAATGATTTGGATTATGGCAATATTAAATGCTGTTAATCTTATTGATGGTTTGGATGGACTGGCTTGTGGTGTTTCAACCATTATGAGTTTGTGTGTGGTTGCCATTTCATTCTTGCTTCGTGACCAGGTGGTTTGTATGATTGCTGCGGCACTTGCCGGTGCTTGTATCGGCTTTTTGCCTTATAATGTAAACCCGGCCAAATTATTTATGGGTGACACGGGGGCAATGTTTATAGGATATATACTTGGTTGTTTGATGATTATGGGTCTATTCAGGGCATCTGATGTTATAACATTTTTTGCACCTTTTCTTGTACTTGGTTTGCCGGTATTTGATATGGGATTTGCTGCTGTGCGTCGTATTTTAAGTGGCAGAAATCCATTTTCTGGAGACAAAAAGCATCTGCATCACAAACTGGTTGCCATAGGTCTTTCGCAACGTAAGGCGGTTTTATTGTTGTACACAATTAGTGCCATTTTGGGAACAATAGCCGTTATGTTGACCGGTGAAGGATTCACAATGGCGTTATTAGTAATCGGACTTATTTTTATGATTGTTGCAGTTGGTTGTTTAATGTTAATTAGAATTGGTAACAAGCAAGAAAACGAAATTATAGATGAGCAAGAACAACTTGATAGCAAGTAAAAGGAGGAATGATTGTGAATATCGTATGTTTGGATATGGAAGGCGTTTTGGTGCCTGAAATTTGGATTACTTTTGCTAAAGCAAGCGGTATCCCTGAACTTGAACGTACAACAAGAGATGAGCCCGATTATGATAAGTTAATGAAATATCGTCTTGCTATTTTGGAGCAACATGGCTTGGGGCTTAAAGAAATTCAGGAAACTATTTCTAAGATTGAACCGTTACCGGGGGCAAGAGAATTTTTGGATGAACTGAGAACATTGACTCAAGTGATTATTATCAGTGACACCTTCACTCAGTTCGGGATGCCTTTAATGAATAAATTAAATTGGCCTACACTATTTTGTAACACTTTAGAAGTGGCTCCGAATGGGAAAATCACGGGGTATAAAATGCGGGTTGAAAAATCTAAATTTAACACGGTTAAGGCGCTTCAATCCATTGGCTTTGATACCATCGCAGCCGGCGATAGTTACAATGATTTGGGCATGATAAAAGCAAGTAAAGCAGGTTTTTTGTTTAAGAGTACCGAGCAAATTAAAGCGGATAATCCGAATATACCTGCTTTTGATGAATTTGATGATTTACTTTCTGCAATTAAAAAGGTTATTGACTAAAGAATTATATGGAGGAGAAAGATATGCAAAACGATAAACGTCCTGAAACTATGCAACGAATTACAACTAAATCACTTGCCGATGCTTTTATTGAAGAACAGGTTGCCTTGGTGCGCAGCCAAGTTGGTGACAAAAAAGTTCTTTTGGCTCTTTCGGGTGGTGTTGATTCATCTGTTGTTGCTGCATTACTGATTAAGGCAATAGGAAAACAACTTGTTTGTGTTCATGTGAATCATGGATTGATGCGCAAAGGTGAAAGCGAAGATGTTGTTAAAATCTTTGGCGAGGAAATGGATGCCAATCTCATTTATATTGATGCAACCGATCGCTTTTTGGACTTGTTGGCAGGTGTGTCTGACCCTGAGAAAAAACGCAAAATCATTGGTGCTGAATTTATCAATGTGTTTGATGAGGAAGCGGCTAAATTAGAAGGAATTGAGTTTTTGGCTCAAGGAACAATTTATCCTGATATTCTGGAGTCTATCAAAGCCGAAGAAAGCGGCAAACCTGTAAAATCTCATCACAATGTCGGCGGACTTCCTGATGATATGAAGATGGAACTTGTTGAACCTATTAAACTTCTTTTCAAAGATGAGGTGCGCGTAGTTGGGGAAGCGCTCGGCTTGCCGCACGCAATGGTTTATCGTCAACCATTCCCGGGTCCCGGTCTTGGCGTGCGTTGCTTAGGTGCAATCACACGTGATCGTTTGCACGCCTTGCGTGAGGCTGATGCTATTTTGCGTGAGGAATTTGATAATTGCGGCTTGGCCGAAAAGGTCTGGCAGTATTTCATTGCCGTGCCCGATATGAAGAGTGTCGGGGTCAAAAATGATGCTCGCTATGAGGGTTGGCCTGCCATTATTCGTGCAGTCAATACCACCGATGCAATGACCGCAACGATTGAAGAAATTCCTTATGCAGTTTTGCATAAAATTACAAAACGCATCACAAATGAAGTTGAGGGAATCAATCGTGTTCTGCTTGACCTCACACCCAAGCCCATCGGCACGATCGAGTGGGAATAAGAAACGAAGTCCGATAAAGCCTTATTTTAAGCCATTTTTCGAGATTCAAAGTGCAAAATGATACCATTTTGATACTGTATTCGTTCATCCCACAATAAATTCCTATATATGAGGTAATCCCTCCTATGTTGAATTTGCTTAAATTCACATAGGAGGGATTTTTGCGTTGTTTAGGTTTTTGATTTGCGGTTGGGAAATGAATTTTCCATCCATTTCGAGAATTTCTGCGAGCGACGAGAAGGCATATTGAACGCATATAAAACTTGGTGTCTTTGAAAGAAATGCAACTCTATCAATTTCCAAATCATACTTTTTGGCGAATTCTCCAAATCCATAAGGCATGGATTTCCCACTCATCATTGTCGATAGAGTTGAAAAAACCTCTTATGTAGTTTCAAGAGCACATCCGAAGTCTCCTATACAAATTCGCAATCGTGAAATGGTGGATAGAGCGAATCTTATTATATGCTACATAGAGAATGACAAAGGTGGTGCTCGTCAGACTGTGAAATATGTAACAAAGCAAGGAAAAAAGGTTATAAATCTTGCCGATTATATAGAAATATAGAAAAAAGCAATATGTTGTCGAAACCCGTTGCAAAAGCATGCAATTTGTGATATATTATATAATGTATAAGTATAATCACAATTATAGTTTAAGCTAAAAAGATATAGGAGAAATTACTGTGTCTAAACATTCAAAGAAAAATACAAACATTTTTCAAAGTGTTCTGCTAAAAAAGACACTGAAAATTGTTCTTTTAGTAACAGTTGTCGCATCATCTTTGCTACTCAACTTATTTACTTTCATAGTGCCGGTTGTAAAATATTACGGCAGCAGTATGTCATCCACTTTAGAAGATGGACAAATTTTGATCTTAAATAAAATGGCTAAGATTAAGAGTGGCGATATTATAGCGTTTTATTATAATAACAAGGTCATTGTTCGCCGTGTTGTAGCAACAGGAAACAATCAAGTTTCTATTGACGTTTTTGGAACAGTTTCGGTAAACGGTAAAGAACTTGAAGAACCATATGTTGAAAATAAAAGCTTAGGACAGTGCAACTTATCCTTCCCATATAATGTTCCGACTAATTCGTTTTTTGTGCTTGGTGACAATCGGGATATCGCGATGGATAGCCGTTTAGCGGAAATTGGCGTAGTAACCGAAGATAGACTGATAGGAAAAGTTGTTTTTTCTATTCATCCTTTTGGAAGTATTAAATAAAACCTAACAAAGAGTGACCAACAATGTATGCTTTTAAATTAGAAAAGGGAAAATTGAATATTAAAAGCATTGTGTTTTACGCAATCTGTGTGATTATTTGTCTTGCAGCCTGCGTTCTTTTGTTCTGTCATAATATTACCCATGCGGTTGCTCTTGAGCAGGACATTCGATGTGGTATTGAAGAACACGCTCATACGGATGTCTGTTATAATGGTGATTTTCTGACTTGCGAAAAACCAGCCCATGCGCATGACGGAAACTGCTATATTGTATTACTTAAGGAAAATAATATAAACGGCATTCTGACATTGCTTGGGAATAGTGAAACCCGTTCTCTCGAATATGTTATAACCGATACAATGTCATCGGCGCTGACATTCAATACAAATTTAAATACCTCCCAAGCGACAGATGCGGATACACTTACTTTATCGCAGGATACTGTGGCAGCACTCAATACAACCATTTCTGATGAAGAAACGCTGCCCGATATTGTACTCAATGAAAAAATCAATACCGTAAGCACCTTGGCTTCGGACAACCCTGCAAATAACGACACAAACGCAACGCAGAACAGTGCATCAACATACAGCGTGGGCGACAATCCTGTTACAGCAAACTATAATGCCAATTTTTATATTTATTTGGACGGGAAATGGACTTGCATAGGAACACTTCCCTTTACAACCACTTCCAGTGGCAGTAACCGTTACAATGGCACGATACAAACAAGTGAAATACTAAATCTTGTTAACGGTGCGCTGGGAACAGACTACAACTATAATTCCTTTGATATAGTCGTATCCACCTCGCAAAACAGCGGATATTCCACCAGCAATATCGGGATGAACTCAGTGACTACTACCGTAGCGTATAATCAATCCAACAGCAATGTGAGAAGGGTTCGCTATGTCCGACTCATACCTAACAATGGATCTGCAAGCAGTACGGCATTTAATTTCTTTACTGCAAAATTTGAGTATCCTGACGGCAGCACAACTACCAAATATGTTCGTTCGGGAACGACGATAACACTTCCGACAGGTAACTATGAGTGGAAGGTCGGAAACACAAAGTATACTGCCGGACAGGCGGTAACCATAAGAAGCGCTACGACATTTGTTGGTACACTTATCGGACCGCCCACCTTTGTCAATATCAATTATAATGTCAATTTCCCGACTGTCAGCGGTGTCACAGTTTCAACCAAACCTACTCTGGCAGGGCTTACGGTAACGACAATTCGCGATG
>JAZRAZ010000105.1:0-9155 GCA_045634825.1 Eubacteriales bacterium
GGAATAATTGACATTAAATATATAGAATGTTATAATTAATATGTTGTTTTAAAAAGAAGATGTAAGGAGTTTACAAAGTGAAATATTTTCAGCCGGAGATTGAAACGGCATCCTATGAGCAAATTAAAGCGTGGCAGGACGAGCGACTGGTACAGCAAGTCCGTCACGTGTGGGACAATGTGCCCTATTACCGTGGTAAAATGGAAGCAAAAGGGTTGACCCCTGACGATATCAAGGGGCGTGACGATTTACATAAATTGCCCTTTCTCACCAAAGACGATTTGAGGGAATGCTACCCTTACGGACTGCTGGGCGCACCGCTTGCCGATTGTGTGCGGATTCACTCAACTTCCGGCACCACGGGCAAACGAGTCGTAGCATTTTATACCCAAAACGATATTGATTTGTGGGAAGACTGTTGCGCCAGAGCACTGGTCGCGGCGGGGGCAGACAAAGAGGATGTTGTTCATGTTGCCTACGGTTACGGACTCTTTACGGGTGGTGCCGGTCTGCACGGCGGCTCGCATAAGGTGGGCTGTCTGACTTTGCCGATGTCCTCGGGCAATACCGATAGACAACTGCAGTTTATGACCGACCTTGGTTCCACTGTTTTGTGCTGTACGCCCTCTTATGCACTCTATCTTTCCGAGAGTATTGCAGAGCGAGGACTCGGGGATAAAATCAAACTCAAAGCGGGCATTTTCGGCGCGGAAGCGTGGAGTGAGGAGATGCGCCGTGATATTGAAAAAGGACTGGGCATCAAGGCATATGATATTTACGGACTGACCGAGATTTCAGGTCCCGGTGTTGCTTTTGAGTGCTCTGCTCAAAGCGGTATGCACATCAACGAAGACCACTTTATTGCCGAAATTATCGACCCCGAAACCGAGGAAGTTTTGCCTGAGGGCAGTAAGGGTGAACTGGTCTTTTCCTGCATCACCAAAGAAGGCTTTCCGCTACTGCGTTATCGCACGCGCGACATTTGTGTGTTGACCAGAGAAGCCTGCTCCTGCGGCAGAACGCATGTTAAAATGAGCAAACCGATGGGCAGAAGTGACGATATGCTCATTGTCAAAGGCGTCAATGTATTCCCCTCGCAAATTGAGGCGGTACTCATTGAACAAGGCTATGCCGCTAACTATCAGATTGTGGTTGACCGCGTCAACCATTCCGATACCCTCGAGGTTATGGTGGAAATGACCCCCGAACTCTTTTCCGATTCGCTGGGCCATATCACCGAAATGGAAAAGGGACTGGTTGCCGCCCTCAAAGCGATGCTGGGCATCTATGCCAAGGTGAAATTGGTCGCACCCAAGTCCATCGCGCGCTCGGAAGGCAAAGCCGTAAGAATCATTGATAAACGAAAGATTTAGAGGTAAATGGATATGCATATTCATCAGATTTCAGTTTTTCTTGAAAACCGTACGGGACAGTTGGCAGAAGTGACCAAACTTTTGTCGGACAATCATATCAATCTGCGCGCCATTTCGATTGCGGAAAGTGCCGATTACGGACTTTTGCGCATCATTGTGGATGACACACAAAAGGCGGCGGATATTCTGCTGAGAGCAGGCAATATTATTACAATGAACCCCGTTGTTGTCGTTGCCGTACCCGACCAGCCTGCAGGACTCAGTCAGGTGCTTGACCTTCTTTCCGAGGGCAAAATCGGCATTGAGTATATGTATGCACTCTTTACCCATCAACAAGGGTCTGCCTATATGGTGTTTCGCACTGAGGACGAGGAAGCATTTATCAGACTGCTTCGCTCGCACGGATTGGACGCCGTCACCCCTGCCGAGTTGGATTTAAAATAAACTACTGCAGTTTTCTGCTATAGGATAGAATGGGAGAAAGATGATGTCAAAAAAATATATCGCATTGATTCCTGCATATAAACCGTCGGAGTTGATGACGGACTTGGTTGTCACTTTGAAAGAAGATGGTTTTGCGATTGTCGTGGTAGACGACGGTAGCGGGGAGCAGTATCGGGAATTATTTGATAAATGTACCCCCTTTGCGCAGGTTCTGCACCACACACAAAATGGCGGTAAGGGTAAAGCATTGAAAACGGGGCTTGCCTATATAGCAGACCATTTTGAAAGGGAGGCAGTGGTCGTCACCGTAGATGCGGACGGTCAGCATAAAGCGCAGGATGCCCTGAATTTGTGCCGTCTTGCCGAAGCCTCTCCGGCAACATTGGTGCTGGGCAGTCGTAAACTGGTAGGGGATATTCCTTTCCGCAGTCGATTTGGCAACGGAATGACCCGTTTTATTTACAGAATTGCCACAGGTCTGAAAGTACACGATACGCAGACAGGTCTGCGCGCTTTTGACACTTCACTCATTCCCGCACTGCTGGACATCAGTGGTGACAGATATGAGTATGAAATGAATATGCTTTTGCAATTTGCAAGAGATAAGATAAAAATTGTTGAACACGAAATTGAGACCATCTATATCAACGATAACGAGGGTTCTCATTTTAATGCACTCAAAGATTCTTTTCGCATTTATAAAGAAATACTGAAATTTTCCGCCTCCTCCTTTGTCGGCTTTTTGGTGGATTACGCAGTATACAGTATCTTGATTTTACTGACAAATCGGTTACTCCTTTCCAACATAGTAGCCAGAGTGATTAGTGCCACGGTAAACTTTTCTCTCAATCGCAAATTTGTGTTTAAGTCCAAAGAATCTCTTTGGAAATCAGCACTCAAATACTTTTTGTTGGCGGCAGGAATTCTGGCAGGGAACACCATCGTGTTGAAAATGCTTGTCAACTATCTCCAAGTGAATCAGATGTTGGCTAAAATCATCACAGAGATTTTGTTTTTTATGCTGAGTTGGCTCATTCAGCGGCTGGTGGTGTTCAACAAAAAACAGGCAGGAGAATAAAACTGTGAACTTTATCTTTTATGCACTCGGTCTTTTGTTGGTGGCAACTGTCATCGGCGGTATTATGTTATTTATTCATGATAAGTTACATATCAATCCCGCTTTTTTGCCCATTGTGTCGGTCAGTCTGATTACCCTGGCGGTCTATCTGGGCGGACTGGTGGGATGGCTGTTGCCGATGACGGTGCTACTCTATGCCGCAGGTCTTGTGGCGGCAGTGTATGAACTGACTCGTATATTACGGCACAAGTATTCACCTGTGGAATGTATTTCATCACCTGGCATATGGATGTTTGTCCTTTTTTGTCTCTTTTTTATTTTGCGTACCAAGGGATTGCAGGTTCTTCATGTAGACAATTTTTCTCACTGGGCAACCATCATCAAAGAAATGTGCCTGACTGACGGGTTTCCGATAGAAAAAACCGCCATTTCCTTTAGAAATTACACACCGGGCAGTGCCTCCTTTATGTATTTTGTCTGCAAGGCAGTTACCTTTACCGAAGGAAATGCCCTGATGGCACAGGGACTCATCACATCTTCTGCCTTTGCCACCTTGTTTTGCAGTGTAAAACCGCGCAATGCGGTCACCTGGATTTCACTAACAGGGGCGTGCGCTGTGGCGGTTTGTTGTCTGGAACTGCAGTCCTCGTCACTGAGCATATTCAACTTTTTGGTAGATGACCTGCTTGCTTTTGTAGCGGTTGCTTGTGGCGTGATTGTGTATGCATACCGTCGGGATATTCAAAAATGTATGGTCGCTTTAATTCCCGTGCTGTCTATGCTGGTCATCATCAAAAGCAGTGCCCGTATCTTCGCGGCTCTCATCACCGTGATGGTGTTGCTGGTATTCCGTAAGGTGATTTTCCGCGGAAAACATCTGGTTTATCCCGCTCTTTTAATCGGCGCACAGTATGCTTTTCCGACCTTTTATAATTGGTATGCAAGTGCTACATTTCCCCAGCATACCGATAAATTTTCCTCGGATGTCGGCTCTCTTTTTTCGGTATTTGTATCCAGAGACCCCGCTTATCTTAAAGCGATTGCCTCGGATATGATTTCTCAACTCACCGACCTTGACTCCCTTTCGGTAAAACTTATCCTTTTCGGTGAAATTTTTGCAGTGGTCGTATTGCTGATATGCCTGTTGCTCAAAAAGCATCCGCATATCCTTCTGCCTGCATTCGTTTGTGCAAATCTAACCTTTTTGTTTTATATCGCCGAACTGTTTGTGCTGTACGGATTTATTTTTGATGAAAGTGAAGCCACCGTGCTTGCATCGTTTTATCGGTACTTCGGTACAGTTACGATTATGCTGGTAATGGTATTGTTTCCTGCCTCCATCTATCAACTTTCCCGTTTGGGAGAGAAAAATCGGCAGGGCGTTGTTTTGTCGGTAATTATGCTGAGTTTTGTATTGGCGACGGGGTTTGTCTCCCGAGACAATGTAGTTCAGTTATTCCAACCTCATCTGCGGCGCCAGACAGATGCCCGAAACCAAGAGCGCAATTACTATAATGCTTTTTACGCCGGCGCGCGTCCCTATATTCCAAGGGACAGTAATGTGTTGGTATATACCGAAAACACATCTTTCTTTGCCGGCTCCTTGCCGGGATATGAGTTGATGACGGTGCGTTACGCTATGCTGTATCCGCGGGATTTTGAAGACAGACAAACCGCGCAGAAGAAAATAGGGCAGCGAAATTATATTGTGCTGGATGGTGATTTTGCGGATTTTGAGCAACAAATCAGTCAGATAAATTACACATTGGTCGGCGGAGAGAGCGTCGTTTATCAAGTGGATTCTTCCCAAAGAAAACTGATTGCAATTCATTAAAAATACTCTGTAAGACAAGCGTCTTACAGAGTATTTTTTTCGTTTCGGGGCAAACTAAAAAGACTTGAACCTTGTTTTAAAAAGGAGAATTTATAATAATGCACCAGTCTATTTGGGAACAAACCCGTCTGCCCGAATTTTCCCGTCTTTGCGGTGAGGAGCATACCGATGTGCTGATTATCGGGGGCGGACTGTGTGGGGTACTGTGCGCCCACTATCTGACACAGGCAGGAATCGACTGTATTCTATTGGAGGCAAACCGTATCGGGCAGGGCACCAGCGGTAACACCACGGGGAAAATTACCTGGCTGCACGGCTTGCGGTATGCCGATTTGATGCGCAAAAAAGGAGCATCCACCGCCAAAATGTATTTGCAGGCGGGGCGTGAGGCACTTATCGAATATCAAAAACTTGCCGAGCGCTTTGATTTTGATTATGAAACGGCACCTGCCTACACATATTCTCTGCACAATCGTGATACGATTGAAGCCGAAGCGATTGCCCTGCGCGCATTGGGAGAGCGCGCGGAGTTTTCCCCTTGCAACGAACTGCCCTTTAAGACGGCAGGGGGAATTCGGGTGGAAGGGCAGGGGCAGATGAATGTGATGAAACTGCTCGGCTCTTTGGTGCGCGGTATTGAGATTTTTGAACATTCCCGTGTCCTCAAAGTCACACCCCACGGAGTGTTCACCGAGCGCGGTATGGTGCGGGCTCGCCGCGTCATCGTCTGCACCCATTTTCCGTTTATCGACCGCTACGGCGGTTACTTTTTAAAGCAATATCAGCACAGAGAGTATCTGCTGGCACTCAAAGGAGCGCCCAAAATGCGCGGAATGTATGTGGATGAAGCAAGCAGGGGACTGACCTTTCGCTCCTATGGAGAGTATCTTTTAATGGGCGGCGGCGCGCACCGTACCGGAAAACAAGGCGGCGGTATGGCAGAGGTGAGGGCGGCGGCAAAACGCTTTTTTCCTCAAGCCGAAATTGTGGCGCACTGGGCGGCGCAGGACTGTATGACGCTGGACGGTCTTGCCTATATCGGTCAATATTCTCCGCGTACCCCCCAACTGTTTGTTGCCACGGGGTTTAATAAATGGGGTATCACCGGCTCGATGACCGCCGCTATGATTTTGCGGGATAAAATTCTTGGAAAAGAGCGCCCCTATGCACCGCTGTTTGCGCCAAATCGAAGCATATGGCACCCGCAACTCTTTGTCAACGCCTTTGAAACGATGACCAACCTTTTGTTGCCTCTCCCGCGCCGTTGTACCCATCTTGGCTGTGCACTGCACTACAACCGTGCCGAGCATAGTTGGGACTGCGCCTGCCACGGCTCGCGCTTTGACGAAACGGGCAAAATTCTCAACAACCCAGCAAATCGAGAGAAACATTAATCCAGATGCGCCTTTTGAAAGCGTTCCAAAACTTTGTTTTTTGCTTGTTGCAATATGCTTGGGTCTATATCGGGCAAAATGCAATCGGCGCACAGTCCTAATGAATCAATATTGATATTTTCGAGCAAACATTTGTTATTTTTATTGTAAATACAAAATTCATATTCGCATCTCATTTTTATCACCTCTAAAAAATTATATCATTATTTTTGGTATTACGCAAGTGCGTATACGCACTTGCGAGAAAATACATAAAATATCCTTGAGGTGATATAATGAGCGTGAAGGATGTTGTGGCACAACGATTTGCACAGTTGTGCAAAGAAAAAAACATTACCATCAATGAACTTGCAAACATTTCGGGGGTAACACCGTCCACGGCATATAGTATGATGTCCGAAGGGCGCCGTGATGTATCCATTATCACAATTAAAAAATTTTGTGATGGGCTGGAGATTTCACTCGGTGAGTTCTTTTCAACTCCGGAATTTGAGGCGCTGGAACAAGAAATCTTGTAATATACGAAAAACTGTGGTATCATTGAGGTACCACAGTTTTTTTAAAAAGGAAGTGTTAAAATGAAAAGAGGAATGAAAATTACGGCTTTGGCCGTGGCGCTCATACTGCTGGTGTACGGCACCCTTGCCCTGTGGCCGATGGGAGATAACTTTGAAGGGCAAAACCCGATGAGAAAAGAGGGTGCACTGCCCATTCTGATTGCCCACGGCGGCGGCAACCGCGAGTTTCCCGATAATACGCTGGAAGCGTTTTACAATGCCTACAGTGTAGACAATCGCGTGATGATGGAAACCGATGTTTCCATTACCAAGGACGGTGTGGTCATTCTCTCCCACGATACAACGCTGGACCGTAAAACCAATGTTTCCGGCAAGATTATTGATTGGAACTATGCCGACCTGATGGCGCAAAAGGTCGATTTCGGTTATACCAATCCTACCGACGACAACGATGCTTTAAGCGGTAAGCGCGTAAAATTCACCACTGATGACGGTAAAAGCGTCACCCCCAAGGATGTGTCTTATCCCGAGGGCGTCACGGCGCGTGACGATAAGGCGTTTCTTGCCACCACACTGGAACAACTCATTACTTCTTTCCCCGAAAACCGTATCAATGTTGAAATCAAACAGTCAGGGGAGATTGGCAAAAAGGCACTCTCAGCAGTGCTGGAATTACTGCAGAAGCACGATGCGTTTGACCGCGTAGTGCTTGCCAGTTTCCACGAGGAAATTTACGACGAGTTTTGCCGTCTGCAGAAATCAGAGGTGGCACCCGCTACGTTTATGTATTCTCCCGCCACCAAACCCACCGTTAAATTTTTCATCCTGCGCTGGACGGGACTGGACAATTTGTTTTTGGACAAAATGTGCGTATTCCAGGTACCAATGGAGCAGTACGGTATCAAGGTGGCAACCAAAGGATTTGTGCGCGCCGCCCACCGCCACAACTTTGCCGTGCACTACTGGACCATTAACGAAAAAGAGGATATGCGCCACTTAATTGAAATCGGCGCCGACGGTATTATGAGCGACTACCCCCACCGCCTGCAAGAAGTTTACGACGAATATAAATGAAAAGTTGCCTCTCCGAATGGAGAGGCAATTTTTTATATTGGAAGCCCCAGGGCATATCCTGCTACGATGCCGATAATGGCGGAGGCGCTGATTAAGATGATGGGATGGACTTTTTTAAAGGCAAGAAAAGTCATCACCGCGCAGATGGCAAGGGAGATATACATTGAAATATCGCTCCACGAAATTTTGGCGATGCCATTGGGGAAAAACACGGTGAAAACCATTGAAATAATGGCGGCACCGATGAGTCCTACAACGGTGGGACGAAGCCCCGTCATCGCGCCTTTTACATATTTGTTTTCCTTAAACTTTTCAAAGAATTTTGCCACCAGCAGAATGATAATAAAGGAGGGAAGTACCGTTCCCAGCGTGGCGCAAATCGAACCGAAAAGGCTGCCAAGCGTGCCAAACGGCGCGCCCACCACCGAGCCGACATAGGTGGCAATATTGATGGCAAAGGGCCCCGGTGTTGATTCACTGACCGCGATAAAATTGATAATGTCTTGCTCGCTCATCCATTCATGTGCCAGCACTTCTGCCTGAATAAAGGGAAGCATCGCATATCCGCCGCCCACCGTAAAGGCGCCGACCTTGAAAAAGGTGAGAAACATCTCTAAAAATACCATCATTTTGCCATCCTCCTTTCATTGACAAGGGAGGTGACAATGCCCACCGCCGCGCAAAACAGAATGATATACAAAACGCTTATATTGGTGAGTGCCGCGACGATAAAGGAGAGAGCCATTAAAATGTAGGACAGCAGTCCCTTGGGGCATTTGCAGTACATCGTCCAGAGTGCTTTTATAAGCAGTGCAAGCACGCCTGCACGAATACCGAAAAAGGCATACTTGACGGCAGAAAATTCTCTGAATTGCTCCAGCACGAACGAGATGATGGAAATGACCACAAAAGAGGGAAGCACCACACCGACCGTTGCTGCCGCCGCCCCCCAGAATCCTGCCACTTTATAGCCGACAAAGGTGGCAGAGTTAATGGCAATCGGACCGGGCGTGGATTCGGCTATGGCAATAATGTCGAGTATCTCCTCGTCGGTTATCCAGTTTCTCTTTTGCGCTACTTCGCGCGAAATCAGCGGTATCATCGCATATCCGCCGCCGAAGGTAAAGGCGCCGATTTTGAAAAATATGCAAAACAGTTTCCAAATCACGACTTGTTTTTCTCCTTTGTTTTTTGGTTATTATACACCATTTTTTATTTAAAATCAATGTGAAGTTGTATATTGACAAAGTAAACACACAATGATATAATTTTAAAGATAAAATTACTACTATACGGAGGCAGAAAAGATGGGAAACATCTACGGAAAAACACAGTTTCAAAAAACAGTCGCTGATTTTTTCGTTTCTCACGATATGCGTGCCCCTATTTCTCCTGAATATGTTATTTTTCCCGGCTTTGTCGATGTGCATGTGCATTTTC
>JAZRAZ010000106.1:0-2550 GCA_045634825.1 Eubacteriales bacterium
TAATTGATTATGCAGACCTTGATTATTCTTATGGTCAACTCAGCGGCATGATTAGTGCAGGGGCTGTTAGTTCTACTGAAGTACTGCAGATTACTGTTACCCATTCTGATCCGAAGGAAGCAGAAAAAATAGCCAATGCGATTGGCTATGTTTTGCCCAAGCGCCTTTCTGATATTGTTGAGGGAACCAACGCTAAAATTGTAGATTACGCTGTAGAATCATCTGCACCGGTTGCTCCCAGCCGTTCTAAAAACACAATGGTTGGATTTATGGCTGGTTTTCTGTTGACGGTTGCAGTCATAATCTTGCGTGAACTTTTCGATACTACAATTCGCACAGAAGAAGATGTTACACAGAATTGCAAGTATCCCATTCTTGCTACTGTGCCTGAAATGACCGCATCTTTCAAAGGTGGGTATTATTTCTACGACCACAATAACAGGAAAAAGAAGAAAAAGCATGGGCATACCGCGGCAAACGCTGCGCAGGAAACACCATTATTTGGGGCAGACATCAGTTTTGCTGCTGCCGAAACATTTAAACTGATTCGTACTAAACTTCAATTTTCTTTTACCGATAGTTCAAAAAGCCGTGTAATCGGCGTTTCCAGTGCATATGCAGGTGAAGGTAAGAGTATTACCGCTGTCAACCTGGCTTACGCTTTGGCACAACTAGAAAAGCGCGTACTTTTGATTGACTGTGATATGCGCCGTCCGTCATTGGCAATGAAACTGAATATCCGTAAAAATCCCGGTCTTTCTAATTTCTTGACAGGTAATGCGCCACTGGACGAACTGATTCAAATCAGTGATGCAGATTCTAAAACAAAGAGTTTTAATGTAATTACCGCGGGCCGTACACCGCCCAACCCCATTGAACTTTTGAGTTCGGAAAAAATGGAAACGGCAATTGACGATTGGCGGAAAGAGTATGACTATATTATTCTTGACTTGCCGCCTGTCGGAGAAGTTTCTGATGCGATGGCAACTGTTAAATTTGTTGACGGTATTCTTTTCGTTGTTTGTCAAAACTTCTGCACTCGTAATGCATTTATGGATGCCATCGAGCAATTTGAGTTTGTTGGTGCCAAAATCCTTGGTGTTATCTTGAATCGTGTAAATGATAAGAAAAATGGATACGGTTCCAAGTACTATCGTAGAAATCGCAAACGCTCATACGGTAACTATGGTTATGCCGTGTCTGCCGCCTCCGCGCGTCAACTTTCAACAGATGAAGACCAGCAAAACTAAGTATGTTATGTAGGTGATATTCTGTGAGTAGCATCATTGATTTTCATTCACACATTCTTCCGGGAATAGATGATGGCAGTCCTTCTGTAGCAGTAACTGTCAAGATGCTTGAATTGGAAAAGGAACATGGAATTGAGCGCGTGGTTTTTACACCGCATTTCTATGCTAAAAGTGATGGTCTGGAGCGATTTTTAGAGCGCCGTCACAATGCTATGGAGGCAATTCGAGGGCTTTGGCAGGAACGTGATGACTTGCCGAAAGCTGAACTTGGTGCCGAGGTTGAGTTTTTCGAAGGAATGAGTGATTGTGAGCATTTATCTAAGTTGTCAATCAGCGGTACAAACTGTATTTTGATTGAAATGCCGATGCAACGTTGGACAGAAGATATGCTCAGAGAACTTGAAGATATTTATCACAAGCAACATTTGATTCCCATTATTGCTCACATTGACCGTTATATCCATAAGTTCAGCAAATTTGTTCATCCTGAGACGCTATTGAATATGCCCGTTATGATTCAGGCAAATGCAGATTTTTTTATTCAAAGTTCCACGCGTCGTAAAGCGCTTAAGATGTTATCAAAAGAACAGATTCATTTACTTGGGACTGATACGCATAACTTGGAAAACCGACGTCCCAATATGAACGAGGCTCTTTTCATTATTCGTGAAAATCTTGGCGAAGACCTGGTCGAGCAAATTGTGCAACATCAAAATCGTTTGTTTGCAGCGAGTGCTGCTCAAAATATATAGTAAATTTTGTTTTTTATATTAAAGGAGATGTAGTTATGAAAAAATTGGTATCTTGTATGTTGGTAGTTGTGATGATGTGTTTCATTTTCACAACAGTAGTGGCTGGCGCAGGCTTTGTTCCCAGCGTTTCTTATAAGCCCGCTCCCGAAATCGTGGAAATTGAAGGTCACGATAAAGGCGATTTGATTGTTGTTCCTGTTGCCGATGCAAAGAACGATAATAAGTTGTCCGAAGAAATCAAAAATAACCTTTTGGAGCAATATGAAAAACTTTCCGATCCCGATACCAAAATTTCTGATTTGGTTGACGGTCTGCCTGCAGATTTAGTAATCAAAGATTTGTTCGGTGTTGACAATTCCAATCCGAAGGTTGACGTATTTGCAGGCGGTAAGACCGTCAATGTGGTACTGAAGACCAATGTTGCCAAAGGTGAAGAAATCTACGCTATGGTTTTTGCTGATGGTGAATGGAAGAAAGTAGCTGCCAAAAATAATGATGATGGCACCATCACTGTTTCTCTGAGCAGTCCCGGTGTTGTAGCACTTATG
>JAZRAZ010000107.1:0-2267 GCA_045634825.1 Eubacteriales bacterium
GCCGCCTCAAAGTCCACGCCACCCGGTGCGGAGGCAAGGTCGATGATCAGCGCATCGGTTTTTTCCAGCAAATTGCGCTGAAATATCAAGGCAGGCGCGGTGTTGAAAATAATGTCGCTACCGCCTACCCACGCCCCCAAATTTTCAAACGGGACACCTTGATATCCAAACGCCTCGCACCAGGCAAGGTCGCCCTTTTTGCGCGCGGCGACTGCTACCGCCGCGCCCAGCGCTTTCAGATGATGACAAAGCAGTTTGCCGATACGCCCGAACCCGCAGACTAAAACAGAGGCACCGTGCAGTGTAAAAGAGGTGCGCTCCAAGGCAATTTGCAAGGCGCCCTCTACGGTGGGAATGACATTGAGCACCGCTTCTTCTTCCCTTGCAAAATGGTCACATAGACGCACATTTTGTTTGGTCGCTGATTGGATGACCGCCTCACTGCATCTGCCAGCAAAGACCGTTTGTGAGTGCAGGGCATCAAAGCAATCCTGCAGGGTAATTTCGGTACCAAAGAGTGTTTTACCATCACTTGTTATCGGCATTGGCAAAACGATAATATCGGCATCTCTCACAGGATAGTCGCACCATAAAACTTCATATCCTCTCTTTATAAACGCCTCTCCCACCGCCCTCTGTCGAGCGTCTTTTCCAACGATGGCAACCCTCATACCGCACCTCCAAAATCATTTACATTTTATTTTATGTTATGATTCAAAAATGGTGCGGATTTGAATTTTATAATAAAAACAACCCGAACGAATTTCGTTCGGGTTGTTTGTTTTTAAGTTATTCGGTTTACTGAGCGCCGAATTTCAAAACTGCTTCAATCTCTTGTTTTGCAAAGTTAGATGCTTTTTCGATACAAGCAGCAACTGACAGAGAAGCATCGGTAATGGACTTGTTCATATTAACTTCGTTTGCCTTTGAGTTGAAGTTTGCAAGACCGGAGCCCATACTCATCATACCATACTGTCTGGAATAGTTATAGAAGAATTCAACTTCATCATAAGACCATTTCTGTCTGTTAATCAGGTAGTCATAGATAGACTCGCAGTAACGGTTTGCCCAGAGTTCACAGAACTTAACTGCAGCAACGCGGTTACCTTCTTTGTTGGTCTTTCTCGGAATACCGATAGCAAAACCGTAGAGTTCTACATGGTTGATAGCCTTAGCGTTCTTTTCGTTCTTGGGGAAAGGAACCCAATCAAGTTCCCACTTGGGATTGGGATCGTCAACATAGTCGTGATAACGAATATTGCTGTAACCCATAACGGTTGCAACAGCCTTGTCATCCATTCTCAGACCTTGTGCACCGCCGGTAGAGTTGTATGCACCGCCGGCATCGCAGACGCCTTCCAGCCATACATATGTTTCTTTAACTTCAGCACTGTCCCAGTTGTTGATGATACCGCCGTTGGGGTTCTTGGTGTCGTGCTCGAAAGCAGGCTTACCGTTACTGGAAGTGAAGTAGTAGTGCTGACCGCCGGTACCCATACCGTAAACGGTTTTACCGTCTGCAGTCTTGTCGGGCAGAGCAATCATATACTTCTTGAAGTTGGACCAGTTCCACTCGCCCTTCTTAAACTGCTCGTGAGGATCGGCAATACCCAAAGACTTGATATAAGTCTTGTTGTAAAGCAGAACACCGTTTGCCAAGGAAGGACCGATAACAACGGGATGGTTTTTCCAGGTGGTCAACTCGGTGATACGGGGGTCAAGACCCGGGCTGTTACTAAAGTTATTGAAGTTTGCATACTGGTCCAGCGGAGCCAGAATGTTACAAACATAGGGGTAAGAGTTAATGTGAGTGGTAATCAAGTCGCAATCCTTACCGGCAGACATTGCCTGGAAGGGTTTAACAACGTTGGAACGACCGCTACCGCTGCAACGGATGTACTTAATGGTAACACCGTAGAGCTTTTTAACCTCTTTAAACCAGTTCCACTCGTTGACAAAGCTGGAAGCCGTACCTTTACCTTCACTGGTGTGATAGGAGAAGAACGCATAGTCAGCACCTGTAAACAGGGTGAGTGTTTTGCCCTTCAGGTCAGCCAAGGTACCCTTGGAGAAACCGGTTTTGTCGATATCATAAGATACGCCGGCACCTAAGTTGGGTTTCTTGTTGGGGTTGAGCAAGGGGTTACCGGAAAGCTCAACGGGGGTCTGCGTATTACCGCCACCGGGGTTGCCGGCGTTACCGCCCTTGCCGCCGGTGCCTCTGATATGAGCCCATGGGTCCTGATGGGCCTGCCCGCTTCCATTTA
>JAZRAZ010000108.1:0-6927 GCA_045634825.1 Eubacteriales bacterium
ACTCACGCTGTCTGCCGCCACCTCCTGTCCCAATCGTGAAAACGGAATGGGTGGTTGTATTTTCTGTTCGGAAGGTGGTTCGGGAGAATTTGCCTCTCCCGCCTGTTTGCCTTTGGAAAAACAGATAAATCTGGCAAAACAGCGCGTTGCCGCAAAATTTGACGGCAAGCGCTATATTGCTTATTTTCAAAGTTACAGCGGTACCTTTGGGGACATTTCGCATCTAAAGCAAATCTATCTCGATGCGGCAAGACGAGAAGATATTGCCGCTGTGAGTATTGCCACCCGTCCGGATTGTCTGGGAGAAACGGTGATGGAAATGCTGCGAGAAATTTCAGATATAAAACCGCTTTGGATTGAACTGGGACTTCAATGTGCAAGTGAGCGCACCGCACGCCTGATTCGGCGCGGTTATCCCTTTTCGGAATATGAACAAGCCATCCGCAAACTGCGTACCCTGCCCGTTCATATCATCACCCACATCATATTAGGACTGCCCGGAGAAACCCGAGAGGATATGCTCTCAAGCGTTTCTGCCGCCGCCAAAGGCGACGGTATTAAACTGCAACTGTTGCATATATTGAAAGGAACCCCTTTGGAGCAAATGTACTATGACGGAAAATGCACCCCTTTGCCAGCGGAAGAATACTATCAACTGGTAGCGGATGCACTGGAGGTATTACCCGAGGGGATGGTAGTTCACCGTATGACAGGGGACGGAGATAAACGCTTGCTGATTGCACCCCTTTGGAGTGCAGACAAAAAGAAAACTATCAACTCTTTACATACGGTTTTAACGAAACGAGGATTTAAGTTTAAATGAAACAGACAGAACGCCACAGTATGTGGCACCGATTTTTAATATTGCCCGTAAATTTCATATTTATGGAGATTATTATCCGCATTGTTTCCGGTACACAGTTTTGGGATACGGGTTTAATTTTCTCTATACTGTTCAGCGCAACCGTTGGATTTATCCTCACGGTGTTGTGCAGTTTTTACAGCGAAAAAGCAAACCGTCGGTTGCTCATTGGGGTACAATGTGCCCTTTCGGTGTGGTATTGTGTGCAAATTATTTACCGCTCCTTTTTCGGCAGATTTCTGATTATTTTTTCACTTTTTGTCGGTGGAGCAGACCAGATTATAGCCTCGGGACTGGTGCAAAACACGCTGGGCGCCATTTTGAGTTGCTGGTGGACGTTTCCGGTGCTGAGCCTGCCCATCTTACAT
Organism: Eubacteriales bacterium; assembly: GCA_045634825.1. Taxonomy (GTDB): domain Bacteria; phylum Bacillota; class Clostridia; order Oscillospirales; family QAKW01; genus Firm-08. Next base: position 1,231 of record JAZRAZ010000108.1, read on the forward strand.
ATATGGCTGTACACACGTTACTTTTCTATAGATAAAATTGGCTTTAAAGGCGGTTTGTGGCGACTGGCAGCAGGCGTTTGTACTTTTGGACTGCTTATTGGCATCGGATATCTTGTGCCTTCCGTTTGTCAGGTACAAAAAGATGTTTTTAACAAAGAGGCCAGCGTTAAAACCTTTGGACTGTTCCGCGCTGAGATGATGGACATTCGTTGCAATGTCTTGGGAGTCGGCGGTAAAGGGGAAATTGAGATATTGCCCACCGACGAACCGAATGAACTCATCCCTCCCAAACCCGAATACAAACCGCAAATAATGAACATTGATTTCTCGGCCCTTGCCCAAAGTGAATCAAATGAGGACATTCAAAATCTGCATCACTATTTTGCAAACGAAACGCCTTCTTATGAAAACGAATATACGGGACGATTTGAAGGATACAATCTGATTCAGATTACAGCGGAAGGTTTTTCTCCTTATGCTATTGATAAAGAGATTACTCCCACCCTTTACAAAATGTACTCACAGGGCTTTCAGTTTACCAATTTTTACACTCCTTTATGGGAGGTCAGCACCTTTGACGGTGAATATGCCGCCACCACAGGTCTGATTCCCAAAAGCGGTGTATGGAGTTATTATCTGGCGGGAGAAGAAAAGGTATTGTTGCCGTTTACGATGCCCCAACAGTTCCGTAATGACGGGTTAGAACAGGTACGCGCCTACCATAATCATACCTACTCCTATTATCATCGCGACATTTCTCATAAAAATATTGGGTATATCTATAAAGGCATCGGCAACGGACTGGAGCAATCCGTGAACGGCAAATTGTGGCCCGAAAGTGACCTGGAAATGCTTAAAGCTACCACATCGGAATATTTAAACGGTGGGCGGTTTATGACCTACTATATGACGGTCAGCGGTCATCTGGAATATAATTTCGATGGCAACGCTATGGCTTTGCGCCATCGGCAAGAAGTGTCTGCCCTGCCCTATTCTGAAGCAGTGCGCGCTTACTATGCTTGCAACATAGAACTGGATTTGGCGATGGAACATCTGCTAACGGAACTGGAAAAAGCAGGCGTGGCGGATAAGACGGTAATTGTTATCACCCCCGACCACTACCCCTATGGTCTGGAAGATAAAAACAGCGAAAACCCGTATCATTATTTTGATGAAATTGCAGGACACGACATTGACCCCCACTTTGAACTTTATAAAAGTAGCCTGCTGATTTATTCTCCCTCTATGACTGAACCTGTTGTAGTGGACAAATACTGCTCGTCGTTGGATATCATTCCCACGCTGAACAATCTCTTTGGATTTGAATACGATTCGAGATTACTGATGGGACGGGATATTTTCTCTACCGCCGAGGCACTTGTCGTTTTTATGGACCGCAGTTTTATTACCAATAAGGGAAAATTTAATGCCGAAACCAATGTTTTTGAACTTTTTGAGGGGCAAACCCTTGAAAACGAGCAAGAATATGTTGAAAAAATGAAAAAGATAGTTTCCAACAAATTTAAAGTCAGTGCCGCTATGTTGGACAACGATTATTATCGTTTGGTCGTTGCAAGAGAACACTATCTTCCTTAATATAAAAAGGATTGACTTTTATAGTCATCAGGTGTAAAATAAACACAATAAAAAGCGTGTTAGACACAGCACGCTTTTTAATTTTTGGAGATGATGATACATTATGTGGATTTACTTGTTACTGGGTGCCGGTCTGTTTATGGGCTGGTCGCTGGGTTCGGTAGATTCTGCCAGCGCCTTTGGCACGGCGGTTGCTACCCGCGTAATCAAATATCGCGTAGCGATCATAGTGATTGCCATTATGGTACTCATCGGCGCATTTGTTGCAGGTGAGGGCAACATCGGCAAACTCCACGACCTTGCCACCAGCAATGAGGTCATCGCTTCAGAGGAAGATGTTACCGCAGCTATTAAAGAGGGACTGGCAGAACAAATGCGACTTAAAAGTGCGCTGAAGGCTTGCATTATTTTTGTCTGTGCGGCGCTGACGGTGTTTATTATGAACTGTCTGAAATTGCCCGTTTCCTCCAATCAGGCAATCATTGGTGCCATCATCGGTTGGGGCTTTTGTCACGCCGACTACTCAAATCCCGAAATTTTTTCTATGAATATGACGCAAATCGGCAAATTTGCATGCACCTGGGTTTTAAATCCCGTAGCAGCAGGCAGTGTTTCTTTTTTGCTGGTATGGATATTTAATAAGTGCTTTGGAAATCGCCTGATGGGGCTTGCCGCCTACGACCGATGGATTCAAATCGGCTATTTTGGAGCCGGCATTTTCGCAGCATACAGCATCGGCGTTAATTCCTCAGCCAGCGTAACCGCCCTATACTATGACTCGTTTTATGCCGAAACAGGCGTTGCCACCAATTTGCTGACGAGTACAACTCTGACCGTTTTGGTCGGCGCGGTTGCAATCGCCATCGGCGCCCTTACATATTCCAAACGGTGTATGATGACGATTGGCTCCTCCATCGCCAATATAACACAAACCGACGGATTTTTGGTCGTAATTGCAATGGCACTCACCGTCATTGTGATGGGCAAAATGCTGGGAATTCCCGTTTCTAATTCACAAGCGGTCGTCGGTGCCGTTATCGGTGCAGGATTGACCAGGGGCGTCAAAAATGTCAACTTTGGAGTATTTAAAAATATTGCGATTGCCTGGGTATCATCTCCCACCGTTGCGGGACTGCTGGCGTATCTTGTCGCACTGTCCACCAAAGGCTTTTTTGCTTAAATATGTTACAAAGTCACACTTCTAAAGAAGTGTGACTTTGTTTATTTGAGCATTTCTATCAGTTTATAAAGGACAGGTTCAAAGCGTGCTCCGTAGGTATGCGACGGGTCTTTTGCGCTTTCGGTAATGCACTCCAGCACAAAGTCTGCCGCAATACGCGCCGCATCATACGCTTCTTTGCCCCGCATCAATGCCCCCACAAAAGCGGAAGCATAAATGTCCCCCGTTCCGTGACAGGAATTGAGTAGTTTTGTATGGCAATAATAATTGCTTTTAGCCCCTTGTTGCACCAATACACCCGTTTTGCCTTGTTCGTAGGAAACACCGGTCAAAACGATGTTTTTGCATCCAAGAGCCTGCAGTTTGGCAATAATATTTTGGATATATTGTTCATCATAACTCTCTTTGTATTCTTGACCCGTTAAAAAGCATGCTTCGGTGAGATTGGGTACCAGGTAATCTGCCTTGGCACAAAGACCTTTCATTTGTTCGACAAATGCCATATCAAAGCCGACATACAGTTTTCCGTTATCTGCCATCGCGGGATCAACCACTTTGACGGCATCTTTGCCAAATTCGGAAAATAGGGCACTGACATATTCGATTTGTTTACTGGAGCCTAAATATCCCGTATAAATCGCATCAAAACTCAAGTCTTCTTTTGCCCAGTGACGCGCAATCGCGGGCATATCCTCGGTCAAATCCCGAAAGGTCCAACCCTGAAATCCTGCCGTATGCGTAGAAAGGACTGCCGAGGGCAGTACCGCCGTTTCCACACCGCAGGCAGAAATAACAGGAAGCGCCACTGTCAGCGAACATTGTCCCACACAGGATATATCTTGTACCGTTAAAATTCTTTTATAATCCATTATTATCCACTCCTTTGATACTATTATATGGATTTTTGGTATTAAAGATATAGTCAGTTTTAAACAATTTTATATGACCAGTTTATTTTTTGGATTTTCTTCGTTTTCTGCGAACACGATGAATATGCCGCTCCAGTTCTCCGCCGACAATTAACTCTGCCAACACATACTGCTCAAACACCGGCACGGTACAGGAATAAAAACCCAGTTTTTTACTAAATTGCTCCAGCAGAGTTTCGGGCAATACCATATAGCCTGCGCGGAGAGAGGGCGCTACTGTCGAGGAAAAGGTATTCAGATAAATCACCTGTCGACTCATAGAAAAGACGGTATCTTCCCCTTTTGCCCAGACAGAAAACTCACTGTCATAATTATCTTCGATAATGTATCCATCACGCCTTACTGCCCAATCAATATACTCGCGCCGTTTGGAAACGGGGGCTGTCACTCCCGTGGGATAGGAATGAAAGGGCGTAATATGCAACACCTGCGCTTTGGACCGCGCCAGTTCACTGCTTTTAATACCGTCTGTGCCCATTTTTAACAATTCTGTTTTACCACCGCAAGTATCATACACCCGACGGATTTTGTCATATCCCGGACTTTCCAGCCCGATGCAATAGCCTGACAGCAGTTGCGCTATCAACATATAAAGATACTCTGCGCCTGAGCCGATAATGACCTGTTCAGGCCGCACTGACATTCCTTTGCGGGCAAGATAAGATGCAATCGCACTGCGCAGTTCGGGGCACCCGTGGTTCGGAGATTTGACCATTATGCGTTCCCCATAATCATTCAGCACCCGACGCATCGTACGCGCCAACACCGAAAAGGGAAAACTGCCCCCATCGGTATGGACATTTTGAGAAAACAAAGGCGTCGTTTCTTGGGTAATATCAAAATCGTGCTGACGGTAACTGACATAATAACCGCTACGCTCTTTTGCCTCTATGTACCCCTCGTCTGCCAATATGGCATAGGCGTGTTCCACTGTAATCACGCTCACCCCTGCCTCTTTTGCCATAACGCGCTTGCTGGGCAGGCGGCTGCTGTCAGGATAGCGTCCTGACACAATATCATCTCGCAACCGACGGTACAGTTGCAAATAAGCACTCTGTTTCATCTGATTATATCCTTTTTATCAAGTTGATGGTTTTTATATGACCAATTATATCCTACCGACAAGATATTGTAAAGCAAAATCTTTCCTTGAAAAATAGTAACTTATATGGTAAAATAAATCGTAATTATTTTGATTTTGGAGTGAAAAAAATGTCCGGACACAGTAAATGGAAAAATATTATGCACAAAAAGGGCAAAACCGATGCCCAGCGTGCCAAAGTCTTTACCAAGATGGCAAAGGAAATTATGGTCGTTGTCAAAGAAGGCGGACCCGACCCTGCTTCCAATTCCCGTCTTGCTGATGTGATTGCCAAAGCAAAAGCCGCCAATGTTCCCAACGACAACATTGAGCGCGCCATCAAAAAAGGCGCCGGCGGTGAAGGCGGCGCAAACTATGAAACACTGATTTATGAAGGGTATGGCCCCGGCGGTGTTGCAGTAGTAGTAGAATGTCTGACTGACAATAAAAACAGAACGGCGGGCAACGTACGCCATTTCTTTTCTAAATTCGGCGGTTCTCTGGGCGCGACGGGAAGTGTTTCCTGGCAATTTAAGACCTATGGACAACTGATTATCGAAAAGGCAGAAAATATTGACGAAGACGAACTGATGATGTATGCGCTGGACAACGGCGCTGACGATTTCAGCGGTGAAGACGAAGCATATGAAATTGTTTGTGCCCCCGAGACTTTTGGCACTTTGCGCCAGGCTTTAGAAGGAGAAGGATATTCCTTCCTCTCTGCAGAAGTCACCCGTATTCCTGACAATGAGGTTACCCTCACCGACGAAAACGATTTAAAATTTATGGGACTGCTTCTTGAAAATCTGGAAGACGATGATGATGTACAAAATGTCTATCACAACGCCTCCAACGAAGACTTATAACACAAACCTCACAGGTGAAAAACATCTTCGCGGCTTTAATTTTTA
>JAZRAZ010000109.1:0-5504 GCA_045634825.1 Eubacteriales bacterium
GCAAACCAGCAACTGATGTGCGAGCACACATAAGTCACTTCGGCAAAAGTTCCTTTTATTTAGCCACGTTGCTCGACTACAGCTAAATTACTAATAACATTTGCACCTCTATCGAACTTTGTTAATACTTTAGCATATAAAAGTACCAATGTCAATCTTTTTATAAATCAACAGCAAAATTGTCAAGGCTACCTAAAAAAACAATTAACTGTCCCGAAGATTTAAATTTATACACAAAATAAGCAGAGCGCCTTAGGCGCTCTGCTTATTTTGTTCCGAATCAATGTTTTCATTTTTATTTTCTTTGTTGCTTTTATCTGTAACAAGCCCGTTACAAAATCCGCCCAACTCTGTAGAAGATATATCACCACCAATGATTTGTTTTTCATGTACAAGTAAATTGGCAACAACTTCGACAGATTTGTCCTCATAATTTAATACTTTAAATGTATATTTCTGTACCGTCACTCCTGAGAATTTTGTCAAATCAAAACCCGCGGGCTTTTGCAGTTCATTGTACGCGGTGTATTCTTCGTCAAAAACCTCTGGAATAATTACAGATTCAATTAGCACGGCTTGTGGCGTCACTGTATAGCCCAATGTTTCTAAATAATCAACCATTTCCTGTTGATTTACTGCCGTCTGATTTGACCCCGAAATCTCACTTTGCTCCGGCATAATCAGAAATATCAAAGTAAGTGCCAAACAAACGGTTGCAATTCCACTGAGCATTCTCGCCTTATTTAATTTAAACGAGCAAATAAACATATTTTTTACCCCTTTGACATTATTGATAATAAATATGATGTCGGATAAAAAAATAGAACAGTGCTCCCAACAAAGCAGGAGCACTGTTCATATATTTTATTCTTGCGTATTCTCTTTAATCACTTTCTCAATGATGTTCATCGGTGCTTCTCTATATTCCAAGAAATTAAATTCAAAGGTTGCGCGTCCGTGAGTCATACTACGCAAAGCCATAGCATAATCATTCATTTCACTCATCGGCACATCAGCCTCAACAATTTTTCGTGCATACTCAGGAGCTGCATCCATAGAAAGAACTTGACCGCGACGCTTGTTAATATCACCAATGATATCACCCATCAAAGCATCTGAAACATTAACTGAAAGTCTTCCAATAGGCTCAAGCATTGTGGGAGAGGCTTGCTTTATTCCCTCTCTAAACGCTAAGGATGCTGCAATTTTAAATGCCATTTCAGATGAATCTACCGGATGGTATGAACCATCAGTCAAAGTTGCCTTGACACCCGTAACAGGATACCCTGCCAATACGCCGTTTTGAATGCTTTCGCGCAGCCCTTTTTCAACTGCCGGAAAATAGTTTTTAGGTACAGAGCCGCCAAAAACAGTTTCATTAAATTCAAACTCCTTATCTGTAGGCTCAAATTCAATCCATACATGCCCATACTGCCCATGACCGCCAGATTGCTTTTTATGTTTTCCTTCAACTTTGACCTTTTTGCGAATTGTTTCGCGGTATGCAACACGCGCATCGCTTAAGGTAACTTTAACGGAAAATGGTTTTTCAGCCAATCTATTAATCAAAATATCAAGCTGAGTATCACCCATTCCATAGATTACGGTTTGTTTTGTCTCTTTGTTGTTAACAAGCTTTAATGTCGGATCTTGTTCAATCATTCTCATAATACCGGATGTCATTCGTTCTTCTTCACCCTTGGTAACCGGTGCAACAGAACGAACATAATTCGGCGTCGGGAACTTAATTTCAGGCATATCATAATGGGAGCCTTTTGCACGTAATACATCACCCGTTGCAGCCCCAAGTTTGCTGACAACACCAATATCACCCGCACAAATATCCTCGACTTCAATTTGCTTTTTACCCATAGGTATGTATATACGGGTAAATTTTTCTTTAGTATCGTCAGCAACATTATTTAAAATATCGTCTTTACTGAGCGTTCCTGAAATAACTTTAAAGAATGAAAGTTTACCAACAAAGGGATCAACGATTGTTTTAAAAATGTGAATTGCCGCCGGTCTTCCCTCATTGTAATACAATTGAACAGGTTTGTCAGAATCCTCAACCAGTCCGGGACTCTCAGCATCGTGAACAGTTGGCATATAATCAACAAAAAATTCAACCAATTCATTTATGCCGAACATTGTTCCGGGGATTCCGCAAACAACGGGAAACATCAAACGTTGTGCAATCGCTGTACGCACACCAATCAAAATCTCATCTTGAGTAAATTCTTCACTATTAAAATACTTTTCAAGAAGTTCATCACTGGTTTCAGCAATCAATTCTCTGAGTTTATCTTTATAAAGTGCAACGGTATCCAGCATATCCGCTGGAATCTCCATAGGCTCACTTTTTCCATCCAAACAACAAATTGCTTTTTCATTTAAAATATCAACAATACCAACCGGCTTGCCGGACTCATAAATCGGAAGCCAAACGGGACAAATTTGATTTGTTCTGAACTTATCGTTTAACTGTTCTATCGTTGAATAATAGTCAGCGTGCTCGTCATCAAGAAAAGAGACATAAAAGGCCTTTGCTTTTTTAAGTCTTCGTGTTAATCCAACTGCTTTCTCCGCGCCAACCGAAACACTTTGTTTTGCAGAAACAACAATTAAGGCTGCATCTGCCGCTGTGGCGGCAGAGATGTTTTCTCCTTCAAAATCATAAAATCCGGGGCTATCAATTAAGTTGACTTTGGTATTGTTCTTTTCAATGTGCGCAATTGATAAGGTAACAGAAGTTTTTCTGCGAATTTCTTCCGGATCATAGTCACACACTGTATTTCCTTGTGCAATCGTTCCAAAACGATCTGTCTTACCGTTCCAATATAAAAGAGTTTCAACAAGGGTGGTTTTACCATTACCTCGATGTCCCAATAAACAGATATTTCTGATGTCTTTTGCTGTGTAGGTCATAATATGCTCCTTTCAAGACTAAAAGCTGTACAATTTCGCCAAATATTTTAAAATATTTGCAAAATCTTTATTTTATTTTACAACAATTACGCTAAAATTGCAAGAATAATTTATCAAATATAAAAGAAAGAGTGTAAACCAATATACAGTTTACACTCTTTCTTTTATTTTTTTAATCCAAAGCCCATTAAAAGTCCCGGAAAACTCCAAATTAACTGATATAAAAGTACTTGAAACGGCACCCAAAAACTAAATGAGGGTGAAAGCAAACCGAATATACCGATGATTAAAGCGCCGAATATTGATGCAGTAATTTGATAAACGCTATGTTTTTCATAATTATTTATTAGCGTATCACACCCCGCCAAACCAAGCGCTAATCCAAAGATGGCATTGTATGTTACGATTTCCGCAGTCGCTTTTTCTTTTGTGGCACAAAGCGGCATACACACTCTTGCAGTTTCATCAGATATTATAGTAAGCAAATCCGACTCAAATAGCACTTCGGTAAACAGTGTTTCGCGCAAACAAAAGTCAGTTGTTAAAACAGCTATTGAAATATTTTCATTTTCTAAAAGTTGTAAGGCGCGAGCAGAACGTTTTGATAATTGATATACAAGGGTAAATACACCTACTACCTTACTATCAACGGCAACATATACATTTACCCCCTCAGATAAACGTTCCATCAAACAGTCTATTCTGCATTGTCTCATAAATTCGTCCGTGCCGACCGAGAAACGCATACCATTTGAAACAAAGGTATATCCAAGTTGTTCGTGAAAACAGATGTCTTGAATATCCGGATACTTTCCCTTTAAGTCATTAACCGATAGTTTTTCAAAAAATCCGTTAAGAGGACCTCCTACAGTTTTAAAGAATGCTGCTAAAGTAGCAATAATCGATGCGCTGTCAACCTCATCAATAAGATTCATTTTTTTTAAAGAAATATCACTATTTGAAAGAATATCAGTATCTCGTACAACCAAGACACCGCAATCAGCCACTTCACTCGCACTCTCTCGCCCAAATATCATAGTGCCATGACTACGCAAAAACCTTCCCAATCTGAATGCAAGGAGATTACGCGTCCAAGAGGATAATACCGGAGAACATATTGAACAGAAAGCTGTCAAAATCAATGTGAGTTTATATAAATCTATTTGCTTAAACAACCACAAAGAAACACCGCTTATCATTGCAAAAACAAAGAACAAGAAATAAAACAACTCGGTTTTTCGGCTATCATCCTGTTGGGCAAATGCCTTCTTCATATAGTCAGATACCTGCTTAGTTTTTGAAGCATACAAAACATCGCCGCCATTGCCCGTTTCAATCATAACATCATTATCAATCGGCGTAGCGTTTGGGGCTGCTACAATATTTTTTAATCTTTCATCGGAAAACATAGTAAAATTAGCCAAGATGTTCTTAACGAGCAAACGTTTTCCCAAAAGATTCATAAACAACATCAAAATAAATAAGACATCAAACGTGATAATCACAGGCAAAAACTTTTCGGTGTTCAACAAAAAATATACATCACAGACAATGCAAGAAACGCCAAGACAAAGCGCTATTCCATCAAAGGTTAACCTTGCTGTAAAGATTTTTTTAAATCCATCAAAAAGAGGACTTATATTCAGTAAAAATGCAATTAAGGAAAAACACAACAATGAAATAATGTAATTTTTCGAATGAGTCGTAGGATCGATTTGACCGAGCAACAAGAACCGCAAATTATCAATACGAGCGATTGTTAAATAAAAACTTCCCAATAACAAAAGAAAAATCAAAACGGTTTTAGCGGTAATTTTATTTAAAAGAGATCTGAGGTCAAGAATTACATCCGCTCTCTCTGCTTCGGCAGAATATTCATCAATCACCTCAGGCTTGTGAGATAATTTCAGGTCATCTTCCCTGTGTTGTTCAACCTCAACTTCCTCTACGATATCAAAATCTTTATTTTTATTTTTGATTTTATCGAACGCGGCTGTGTTCACAATCGTTTGAGTTGTGGTGATTTTTTTAGGAGAGAGGGTGGTTTTTTTTGGCCGAATAGATTCAGAAGTTGAGTTTACATTTGTTGTTGGTTTGCCGATACTCTTTTGCTGAATAACAACTTCGTTTTGACCATGAACTTTTTCATTAGTATCCCGGTTAATTACGATACCGTCTAAGTCATTATTATCAGTTTTCGATGCTTCAACGGACGGAATTGGCATCTCGGGTGTTTTAGTAGGTTCTATATTTTCTGAATTATCATTTTCAAAAGAACTACCTAAAATTTCATCAATGGAGAAATTACGTTTTTTTACAGAATCGTAATTATATTTACTTAAATCAAGATCAAAGCTGAAATCAAGATTTTGTTCATTTCTACTCATATTTACCTCCATTATCTAAATTTTGAAATTTCCTGCATAATAACTCCGGCTGCTACCGAAGCATTCAGGCAAGAAACCTTCCCTTTCATTGGGATTTTTAATAAAATATCACATTTTTTCTTTAATAACGAGCCAATTCCATTGCCCTCGCTTCCAACAACCAGCGCCAATGGAACATCAAACTTTTCC
>JAZRAZ010000110.1:0-5782 GCA_045634825.1 Eubacteriales bacterium
GTCCCCCTTGCGCCATATCAAAGTACCGGTGCACGAGTTTGCGATGATGATGACGATTGCGTTGCGGTTTATTCCGACGCTGATTGATGAAACCGATAAAATAATGAACGCGCAAAAAGCGCGCGGTGCCGACTTTGAAACGGGCAACATCTTCCGTCGTGCCAAGGCACTCATTCCGATACTGGTGCCACTGCTGATTTCCGCTTTTCGTCGTGCCGAGGAACTTGCCGATGCGATGGAATGTCGATGCTATCACGGCGGAGAGGGACGGACAAAATATAAAGTATATCACTTTGCGCTACGGGATGTATGGGCGGCATTGGTGATGATACTACTATTTGCAGTGATTATAGTAATCAACATAGGAATTGTATGAGAAAATTTTTATTGACACTAAAATATAATGGTGCTGACTTTGTAGGCTGGCAGGTGCAGAAAAACGGCTTGTCGGTGCAACAATGCCTGCAGGATGCGCTGGAAAAGTTTTTCGGGTTCCGACCCGATGTGACGGGGTGCAGCCGTACCGACAGCGGTGTACACGCGCTGGGGTATCGGGCAGTGTTTGCGGCAGATACCGACAAAGAATGTAAGCGCATTTCTCACGGACTCAATGCACTACTGCCGGACAGTATCAGCGTGTGGGACTGTGAGGAAGTGCCGCTTGATTTTCATCCGCGCTATGATGCCAAGGCAAAGGAATATGTCTACCGTTTGTATGACGGTATGGCACCTGACCCTTTTTTGAAGGGATTTGCCTGGCACTACAAAGGATTTTTAGACACCGATAAAATGCAGGCGGCGGCAGATAAACTCGTCGGTCGGCACGACTTTCGTTCCTTTATGGCACAAGGGTCAAAGATTGGCGATACCGTCAGAGAAATCTATTGGTGCCGTGTGACCAGACAGGACCGTTTGATTGAAATTCACGTTTGCGGGGACGGCTTTTTATATCATATGGTACGGATATTGGTGGGTACACTGATTTTTGTCAGCCGTGGCAGATTGCAGGCGGAGGATATGCCCGCCGTATTAGAAGCCAAAGACCGCAGTGCTGCAGGACAGACCGCGGCTGCAGAAGGCTTATATCTTTATAAAGTATACTATCAGACACCCAAAAAGGAGGAATCAAAATGAGCCGTAAATATGATGGCACGCACAATTCGGTCGAACTTTCGGCAGACAGTGAGCCGCTGAGCAAACACACCCTTGATTCCACCCGTTCGGCGCTTCGGTTTTTCAGATACCTTCTTTTGTGTATACTCGTTTTGATATTGGCGGTGATTGTCATTGTCAAACGCGAGAATATCAATATGGACAGTATGCGCCGTCTGTTCGCTAAAATCGACATCGGCGTTTCCAAAACGGTGGAACAGGACGGAACGCAGATTTCACTTTCCTATGAGGAGGATGTCCGTGTGGCTTCCTTTAAAGACGGACTGGCGCATCTGACGCCGTCGGAACTGACGGTGCTGGACAATCAGGGTACTGTGTTTATGTCCGTTCCCACGGGATTTGGTTGCCCCGAACTGCTGACAGGGGAGCGATACATCGTTTGTTACGACCGCGGTGGTAACAAATTGTTGGTCACCAACTCTTTTGCGGTGGTATTTGAACAAACGATGCCGGAAAGCATTTTATATGTGACATTGAGTGATGAAAATTATCTTGCCGTCATCACCAAAGGTGGCGGATACAAAAACTCTTTATATGTATATAACGCTTCTTTTGAACAGGTGTTTGTATGGCACAGTAATGAACGTTATCTGCTCAATGCCGCGGTTTCTCCCGATAAAAAAACAGTGGCACTGGTTTGTCATAATATCAAAGACAGCAGTGCCCAACTTGTCGGTATTCATTTGGATGAGGAAAAAATCGCGTGGCAGACGGTTCTGACAGATTTGCCGCTTGATATTTGTTATAAGAGTGCCGGAAATATTGCTTTGTTATATGGAGATAAACTGGAATATTACAGTAACAAAGGAAAAGCGGGGCGCAGTTATCCATTTGAGAAAAATTATCTGCAAGCCTATTCCTTTACAAGTGAGCATACCATTTTACTGCTTTCGGGAAGCAAGCGGGGTGAGAGTACGCTTTACAGCATCAGCGACCGAGGCAGAGAAAGTGTTGTATTTGAAATTGGTGAACACATTGTTGATATAGATGTGCGTGGTAACCGAGTGGCGCTTTTGAGTGAGGAAAACAAAAAGGTTTACTCGTTGTCCTCGAAGCGTGTTGTCTATGAACAACCGATACATTCGGGTGTACAGTCCATCTGTTTTGCGGGAAAAAATTGCTTACTGGACATTTATAACACATATTGTATATATAATGAGATTTAGGAGGAAACTACTATGCAATTTATTCTGGATATCGTAATCGTTGCTGTTCTGGCAATTTTTACCTTTTTGGCATACAAAAAAGGTTTGATTAAAACACTGTTCGGAATGCTGGGAACATTGGTTGCATTTCTGGGTGCATTTGCATTCAAAGGCGCTGTGGGCGGATGGCTGGATGTCACCTTTGTGCGCCCTTCGGTTCGCAATATGGTGCTCTCCACCTTGTCGGGTTCACCGGTGCTGGACTATGATAAAGCACTTTCTTCTCTGGATGTGGCAGGTAAGGTGCAAAAGATGCCCGAGGCACTGCGCTCGCTTTTGGAAACTGTCGGCATTTCTGCTGCAGATATTACAAGTTCGCTTTCCTCTCTTTCTGCAAACACCCTGGAAGCAAAAAATAAATTGATTGACAGTATAGCCGCTCCCATTTCCGCAACAATAAGTACTGCGATTGCTTTTGTGATACTGTTTGTGGTACTCTTGATTGTCTGCAAGGTGGGTGCTAAAATTCTGAGCGCTTTGTTTAATCTGTTGCCCATCGGCAAACAGTTTAACCGCTTGGGCGGTGCCGCTGTCGGTCTGGTGGAAGGTGCACTCATTGTATTGGTGCTGACTGCTGTTATCTGGGGCATTTCTCTGGGAGCAGATAAGGGTATTTTTTCTCCCGAAACCCTTGAGAAAACATTGATTACCAAAGAAATTATTAAGATAAATCCGATTTGCAACTTGTTTTAGAAGATAGGGGATGTTATAAATGAATATACCGAATCTGTTGACAACTGCCCGTCTTGGTATGGTACCTTTGTTTGTTTTTTGTTTTGTCAAAGGATGCGAGGGTACGCTTGTCGGTGGGGTACATTATGCCGCGGGACTTTTTGTGCTGGCGGCACTGACGGATATACTCGACGGTTATATTGCCCGAAAGTATAATCAGATTACGGATTTTGGGAAACTTGCCGACCCGCTGGCAGATAAAATGATGCAGATTGCCGCAATTGCTTGTCTGGCGTTTTATGAGCGTATTCATGCCTGGATATTTTTTGTGTTTCTCGGTAAAGAACTGTTGATGATTTTCGGCGCATCCCGACTTTTAAAACGCTTTAAGTTTGTGGTATATTCGCAGTGGAGCGGTAAAATTGCAACCGTGATACTTTTTGTTTGTATCGTTGCGATTATGATTTTCAGTGAGATTACAAAAGAAACGGCATCTCTGTTGATGGGAATTTGTATTTTCTTTACCTTGGTGGCACTGTTTAACTATATGAAAATGTATGCCAATGTCAAGGAAAGTCGTTTGCGAAAGAAAGAGGGCAAGGAGTAGATTTATGCTTTGCAAAAGATGTAATAAACGAATGGCGGTCGTCTTTGTTTCCCGTATGGACAAAGACGGGCAGGTCAATGAAGGATACTGCCTGAAATGCGCCAAAGATTTGGGGATTCAGCAGGTGGACCAGATTATCAAGAATATGGGGCTGACCGATGAAGACCTGGACGCTATGAGTGATGAGATGGAAACTCTCCAACAGCAACTCGGACTGTTTCCGCAAGAAGCGGATGGGCAAGGTGCCCCTGCATTTCCGCCGATGATGAGCGGAATGTTCTCCAAAAAAGAGGACGGCGCAGACAAAGAGAATAAAAAAGATAAAAAAGAACAGAAAAAGCGTAAGTTTTTGGAGCAGTACGCCACCAATCTCAATCGCAAACATAAAGAGGGGAAACTTGACCCCGTTATCGGCAGAAAGATGGAGATTGAGAGAATGCTCCGCATTTTAAATCGCCGTACCAAAAATAATCCCGTTTTGATTGGTGAACCCGGTGTCGGCAAAACGGCGGTAGCAAATGCGCTGGCGCAAAAAATCGTGGCAGGGGATGTTCCTGCCAAACTGCTGGATAAAGAGGTTTATTTGCTTGACCTTACTGCCTTGGTGGCAGGAACGCAGTTCCGCGGTCAGTTTGAAAGCCGTATCAAAGGCTTGATTTCGGAAGTTGTGGCTTTGGGTAACATTATTTTAGTTATAGACGAGGTGCATAATCTGGTTGGCACCGGAGAGGGTGAGGGCAGTATGAACGCCGCCAACATTCTCAAACCTGCTCTTGCCAACGGTGAGATTCAGGTGGTGGGTGCCACCACGCTTTCAGAGTATCGCAAGTATATTGAAAAAGATGCGGCACTGGAACGCCGTTTCCAACCCATTATGGTCAACGAACCGAGTGTGGAGGAAACCGTTGAAATTTTAAAGGGACTGCGCGATGTGTACGGTGCTTATCATCATGTACACATTTCCGATGCGATGCTTTCTCAAGCCGCCATTATGAGTGAACGCTACATCACCGAGCGCTTTTTGCCCGACAAGGCGATTGATTTGATTGACGAGGCATCCAGCGGCGCCGCGATTGAAAATGTGGCGCAGAATCAAAAACTCAAGTTGCAGTTTGAACTGGCAAATATTCGTCGTCAGATTGAAGCGCTGGACACCGAGGACGAGCAAAAAATGTTTGAGCAGTCGGCAAAACTCAAAAGCGAACAATGCCGTCTGGAACAGCAACTCACCGAGTTTCAGGATGTGGCAGAAACCACGGAACTCACCTTTGACCATATTGCTTATGTACTGGAACTCTGGACGGGTATTCCTGCTACCAAAATCAAGCAACAGGAGTTTGACAAACTCAATCAGTTGAAAGAAAATCTTTCCTCCCGCATCATCGGGCAGGACGAGGCGATTAACGCCTTGTGTGCCGCCATCAAGCGCAGAAGGGTCGGCATCGGCTACAACCGTTCTCCCATTTCCTTTATCTTTACCGGTCCCACCGGTGTGGGCAAAACGGAACTGGTGCGCCAACTTTCTCTGCAACTCTTTGATTCTACTGAGGCACTGATTCGTGTGGATATGAGTGAGTATATGGAAAAACATTCGGTTTCCAAACTCATCGGTGCCCCTCCCGGATATGTGGGATATGACGATGCAGGGCAACTGACCGAAAAGATTCGTCGCAAGCCGTACAGTGTCGTATTGTTTGATGAGATTGAAAAGGCGCACCCCGATGTGCTTAACATTATGCTGCAGATGCTGGACGACGGTAAACTGACCGACGCGCAAGGACGGCACATTAATTTTGAAAACACCATTATTGTAATGACCACCAACGCTTCGGCAGGTATGATGAATACCACAGGCTTTAACCGTGACACGCAAAGTCTGGAAAAGGAAAAGGCAACCAAAGCGTTGCTCACATTCCTTCGTCCCGAATTTGTCAATCGTATTGACGAGATTATCACCTTTGCGCCTTTAAGTAAGGAAACGGCGGAAAAGATTGCCGAAATTATGCTGGGCGATTTGCAAAAAGCACTCTCGGAGCGCGATATTACTTTGCAGTATTCCAAAGAGGCGCTGTCCTATCTGGTAGAAAAAGGCTTTGATGCCAAGTTCGGCGCGCGTTCTCTCAAG
>JAZRAZ010000111.1:0-4823 GCA_045634825.1 Eubacteriales bacterium
CAAAGGATGTTCCGTATTGGAGATTTTCCATACCTAACACCAATTGCAAAGCACCATAAACAAATGCGACGAATGTACCCCACTTCAGTCCCCTACGATATCCGACAATTATAATTGGAACCATTGATGCTGCCGTTATCCCGCCGCCGAAAGGCATATTAATAATTGTTATTAAACTTAAAATCATAGCCAAGGCGACCATAACGGCCCCTTCAATTAGTGGTAAATTTTTTCTATTTTGCATTAAATCCTCCTTAAAATCAAAAATCCTGTGCGTAATAATGCGCACAGGATTATCCATCAGTATTTTCCTACGGCAGCATTATCTGCATCAGGTTAAGGGTTTCAGTGAAATACACTTCTCTCAGCCGAGTTGATCCTCAGCGCCCCATTTTATATTTATACTCGAGTATGTATTAATACTAACACATACTATCAAGCTTTGTCAATAGATTTAAAAAATAATCCGGCAATTCAGACTCAAATACCATACGCTCTCTACTCTGCGGATGAATAAAACCTACTTTTAACGCATGCAAGCATTGTCCCTCAAAATCAAATTTAAGTTTACACGCGCCACTATAATAAAGAGGGTCATTCAACACAGGATGACCGATTGAAGCCATATGAACACGAATTTGATGAGTTCTGCCCGTTTCTAACTGACACTCAATATACGAGTACCCTCCATAACTTTTTAGAACCCGAAAATGAGTTCGAGCAGGTTTTCCGTTTTTATAATTTATCGCCATTTTCTTTCGATCGTTCGGGTTACGGCCAATTGGTGCATCTATCACTCCTGCCTCTTCTTTAAAAGTGCCCAAAACAACCGCACGATAGCAACGATCCAGTGTATGTTCTTTTATTTGCTCAGCAAGAAAATTGTGCGCATAATCGTTTTTCGCAACCAATAATAACCCACTGGTATCTTTGTCGATACGGTGCAAAATACCGGGCCTAATTACGCCGTTAATCGATGACAACCGGCCATTACAATGATATAAAAGCGCATTTACAAGTGTACCACTTTGATGACCGGGAGCAGGATGAACCACCATACCTTTTTTCTTGTTTACAACTAACAAGTCATTATCTTCATACACAATATCAATATCAATATTCTCAGGTAAAACATCCAATAATTCCGGTTCAGGTAAAACAACTTCAATTTCATCACCTAAACTGAGTCTTGCGCTTTTTTTAGCCTTTACACCATTTAGTGTAACACTTTGATTTTCCAGTAAATTTTGTACAAACGATCGACTTTCCTCTAACAAAAGTTGCAGGGCCTTATCAATACGAAGACCCTGTAACTGTTGTTCTATTTTAAAACTTTTAATTTCCATCATCTTTCCCTTTTACTTTCGGTTCATCCTTTTGCAAAAGCAGAAAATAAAAAATAAACAATATTGTTCCAACTGTCACAAAAATATCAGCCACATTAAAGATTGCAAAATCATTCCCCCAAAAAGTAAAGGCAAAGAAATCTACGACATAGCGTAACACAATGCGGTCAATCAAATTGCCGATGCCTCCACCGATAATGAAACTGACACATATAATTCCGAGCGGTCCTGTAACGAAGCGCTTTGCAATCATGAAAACAGCCACAACTATCATAACGAGGGTAAGTAAAATGATTACAATTTTGGAGAGCAGGCCAAACTTTGAGAGCATTCCAAAAGCAATTCCTTCGTTATGTATATGTGTAATTGTGAAAAAGTTCGGAACAACCGTAATTTCCTCATAAAGTTCCAAGTTTGACACAATGAGATTCTTAGTAACTTGGTCAAGAACAACAATCAGAAAAACGATTAAAATCCAATAAAATTTTTTAAAAAACTTATTCATTACTTATCTTTCTTTACATCAAAATCTACGCCAAACTTTAATTTTTTCTTATACCGAGAACTTCTTTCTTCAACCGCGGGAACATCGTCTTCATCATCAATATCCTCTGAGAAAATCATAGGAGAATCTCCTCCAAATAAAAGAAACTCCTCTTGCTCATCCTCAGTGTCTTCACCAGTCTCATCTTCCAAAATCAACTCGGGCGCTTCAGGCTCGACAGGAGATGGCTTTACTTCAATCAATTCCTCGATATCCATTTGCTCCATAACCGGTTGTTCGTTCTCTTCAATAGCGGATACAACTTGCTGTTCTTCTTGAATCAACTCATCCTGCTCGTCAGAAGATTCCTGAGAGGCTTCTTCTTTTTCCAACACATTTGTATCCTTCTTTTCGGACTGCGGTAAAGAAGAAATCACATTAATTTGTTTTTCAAACAATGAAATTGTCGATGTTCTAATCTCATCAATTTTGCTGATAAGGGCATCAAGTTCACCTTGTTTTTCTTGAATCATCACATCGTATTCGTGCATTTTTGCAGCAAATAAATTTGCATTTTCCAGTTGCTGTTGTGCAAATTCACGTGCATTTCTTTCTTTAATGTCCGCGATTTTCTGATTACTTTCATCCGTTAATTTTTTTGCTTCGTTTTGCGCATTTGCTAAAATCTCATCGGCTTTTTTATTGGCAATTTCTTCAATTTGTTGTTTTTTGAGTTCAAGTTCTTGTTCAGCAGTTTCATTAAGTTTCTGTGCATTTACGATAGCTGCTTTTAAAAATTTCTCGTCTTGTCTGTATTCCTCGATTTTTGAAATACAAACTTTCAATTTTTCTACAAGTTCTGCATTTTCATTATACAAACGAGAATAATCCGAATACAATTTATCTAAAAATGCATCAACATCCTCTTTTTTATAACCACTGAAAACGCTTTGTTCAAATGTAATTTTCTGAATTTCTTCGGGCTGTAACATAGGTTGCCTCCATTTAAATATATTGTTTTATTAAAATATAGAATTTCCCTTTTTTTGAGAAACCACATTGTTCTAAAAAAATAATCTTCCCATTCCCTCTAACCACGATGGAATCACCAAGTTGAATATTTTGTGTAACTTTCTTTACCAATGTGTGATTTAAATAAACTTTTTTCCCTATAATTGCTTCTTGTGCTTTTTGACGAGAAAAATGAAACGCTGCTGCTATAACAGCATCAATTCGCAAAGACGTAACTGAAATTTTGTTAACTTCTACTGACTTTGACGGCAAAATGTCGGGATCTTTTACTATATTCCATATGACACTGCATTTGCCGATTTGAGATATATTGTTGCAAATATATTCCGTCATATGAGATACAACAAATAAATAAAATTTGCGATTTGGTGTATCAAACAATATATCTCCGATACACTTTCTTTCAATTCCACAAGCCATCACAGCGCCAAGCACATCGCGATGTGATATTTCAAAAAAACGATCCCATGTACCGCAAAGAATATCATAGGGATACGAGGCTGAAACATCATCAAAAGAAAGCATTAACATTTTGCGTTCAGCTAACTCATATCCACCCCAGAATCGATAAAACAGTCCGCAATTATGCAATATCCCTTCAGCTGATGCAATTTCTTCTATTGTCAAAAAATCAGTATATTGTACCGTTTCATTAAGATAACAAGACGATATCTTATCTTCAATATTTCTAATAATCATAAACCTTAAATGAAACGAAGAAAAAATCGCAAAAGCACTATCAAAAGATAGGGTGAAAAATCAATTGGGATGCTTTGCAGAAAAGAAATACGTTGAAGAACTGAACGAATGGGATTTAAAACCGGATCACAAATTTTACATAAAATTCCATAAAATTTGTTATATGGATTTTGAATTACCCAAGAACATATACAATAAATTAATAAAATAACCTCAAAAATGCTGAGTAAATTAATTAAAATAAAGCGAATCAAAACTAACATTAAAATACCACTCTGTCCATTCTGAGTTCATCCAAAACATCACCAATAATATTGACATCGTAAGGCGTGACAATGAATGTTCCGTTAGCGACTCTTTTGAGAGTGCCATTCAATGCATAAGTGACACCTCTGAGAAAATCAATCATTCTACGCACCATTTCACGATCAGCGCCCTCTAAATTCAACAAAACAGTTTTGCGATTAATCAAATGATCTGCAATTTGCGCCGCTTCTTGAAAATCTTCAGGTTTAACTAAAACAACCTGTAACTGAGTAGTCGCACTAACATTAACAAATTTTTCATCACGACCCGTGCTTTTTCTTGATTCCTTACGTACCTCTCTGCGAGATTCACTTCTGGGAGCAGAATAAGCAAACCCGCCTGCCCCAACATTGTCGTATGCGGAATCATTGAATCTATCAGAAAAGAACTGCTCCCTTTTGTCTTGCTCTTCATAAACAGATGACTGCATTTCCTCTTCAATAAATTCATCTTCCGGAACACCCATAACTCTTTTAAGTTTTGTCCACCATTCCATTAGAAATCCTCCCAAATTAATAATTTCTGGCGCCAAACAAGGCACTACCTACACGGATCATATTGCTTCCCGACGCCATCGCCACTTCGTAATCATTGGACATACCCATTGATAAAATATAGTTGTTTATATTATCTAACTTTTTGTCTATATTGTCAACCAATAATTTTTTCACATTATTGAAAAACAAGGAAAGTTCTTGAAGGTCATTACTGATAGGCGGAACGCACATCAGTCCCCGCCAACGAATATTGGGACAAATATCAAGATAATTTAACATTTCCTTAAGTTCACTTGGTTTAATACCGCCTTTGCTTTCCTCATCCCCAATGTTGATTTCGATTAAAATGTCTTGTGTCTTCCCTATTTTAGCGGCTTGCTTTTGAATTTCATCAATTAATCGAAATGAATCGACCGACTGTATCAAATCGACCTTATCAATAATATATTTTACTTTATT
>JAZRAZ010000112.1:0-5482 GCA_045634825.1 Eubacteriales bacterium
AGATACCGCCAAAATTTTATATTTGATTTATATTGCGATGACATTGGTGCAAATACTGCTGTTGCTGGCAGGAGGTATGCCGCTGTTTGACAGTGTGGTACACACTTTCGGCACCGCAGGAACGGGCGGTTTCGGCATCAAGGCAGACAGTATTGCCTCCTATTCCCCCTATCTCCAATGGGTAATTACCATATTTATGTTGCTGTTCAGCATAAACTTCAACCTTTACTTTTTACTGCTCAGGCGCAAAGTAAAAGATGCACTTAAAAGCAGTGAACTCTGGTGCTTTTTCGGCATTGTCGGCGTCAGCGTTGCATTGATTACACTGAACATCCTAAAACTATATCCGAGTTTTTGGGAATCCTTGCGCCACGGCGCTTTTCAGGTGTCCAGCATTATCTCGACCTCCGGGTTTGCCACCACCGATTTTGACCTGTGGCCTTCTTTTTCCAAAGCAATTTTACTGGTGCTGATGTTCATTGGTGCCTGTGCAGGTTCAACGGGCGGCGGACTCAAAGTTTCCCGTGTGATTATTCTCTTTAAATCCGTCAAACAGGAACTGACAAAGATGCTCCATCCCCGTTCTGTCGGCTCGGTTAAATTTGAAGGGAAAACACTGGATAACTCCACAACCAGCAACGTGCGAAACTATTTTGCTTTGTATATGTTCTGCTTTTTCATTATGTTTCTGTTGCTGTCGCTGGAACCCTTTAGTATGGAAACCAACTTCAGCGCCGTTGCCGCTTGTTTTAACAATATCGGCCCCGGTCTTGATGCCGTCGGACCGACACTCTCTTATGCCGAATACAGTATTTTCAGCAAATGGCTGCTCAGTTTTGCGATGCTACTCGGACGACTGGAGATATTTCCTTTATTGCTGGCATTCTCACCGTCCACCTGGCGCATCAGAAAGTAAGTTTTATGAAAAAAAGATACATTTTTATATCCATTTTAATTATTTTATTGCTTGTTTGCCTGCTGATAGCAGATAGTTTTCTGTATTTTTTACCTCGAAAAACCTATGAGGACGGCGATTTTGGCATAGAGCGATACCAAAGCACTGTTGACCGCGACGGTGACGGGCTGGACGACCAAAGCGACATTTATGCCGCCACCCTTGCCTATCTTGCCACCAAGCCCAAATACAAAAGCAAATACTATGCCGATGGCGGCTATCCAAGTGATGAATACGGCGTTTGCACCGATGTGGTGGCATTTTCTTTAAAAGATGCAGGATACGATTTAAGGGAACTGGTGGATGCGGATATTGCCGCCGCACCCAAAGCGTATCCCGACATTGAAAAGGCGGATAAAAACATTGATTTCAGACGAGTCCGCAACCTTTCGGTTTATTTTAAACGCCACGCACTTTCTTTGTCTACAGACTTAAACGATATTGCACAGTGGCAGGCAGGGGATATTGTTATTTTCCCCAAACACATCGGCATCGTTTCCCAAAAGCGTGACCGACAAGGGCGCCCGTATATGTTACATCTGGCAAGCCCCGTACAAGTAACCTATGAGGCACCTTTATCTGCCTATGAAAATACCATTGTCGCCCACTATCGAATGACATAAAAAACGGTTCTGTTAAAACAGAACCGTTTTTTGTTTTAATCTTCGATTGCAGCCTTGCGGGAGAAAATCTCATAAATTAGTTTGGGGTCAAATTTTGGCTCTCTGTTATAGTAGTACAAGCCGTTTTGCTCCTGCTCGACATCGGTAAGTTGTGTGTAACACAAACCGAACATATATTTGTTGTCCAGCAGAACATCTGTCAGTTTCTTTAAGCGGTCCAGATATTCCTCGGGAGATTTGGGAGAGTTGCCGTATCCCCAGGAATTTTCATCCTCATTCCAGCCGATACCGCCGTATTCGCTGACAAAAAATGGCATTTTGCCGTCATAATTGACTTGTCTGTCAACAAACGCTTCGCGGAAATCAAACTGATTGGTATTCCCAAGGGGTGCATAATTCTCTGCAAAAACTTTGGGGTCTTGTGCGTAGTCGTGCAAATCATAAATATCGGTCAATACATGGTAGTTACCACTGGTATCAATGCAAGGACGCGTGGGGTCTGCCGCTTTGGTTATCTTGTAGGTCAGTGCCAGCAGGTCGTCATATTGCTTTCTGCCGCCACGGTCCCATGTTTCATTGAAAGGACACCAACCGACAATGGCAGGGTGGTTGAAATCTCTGTCAATCTCCTCCAGCCATTCGGGGATAATGCCGTAAATGGCATCTTTATAGGTATGGTCAAGTCCCCAGTTGGGATATTCTCCCCATACGATGTATCCTTTTCGGTCACAATGATATAAAAAGCGCTCCTCAAATACCTTTTCGTGCAATCTTGCACCGTTAAAGCCCATCGCAAGCGCGCGGTCAATGTCCGCTATCAGTTCACTGTCGTCGGGAGCGGTGTAAATACCGTCGGGATAAAAGCCCTGGTCCAGTATCAGACGCTGGAATACCGATTTGCCGTTAATCAAAAACTTGTGTCCGTCAAGTTGCAGAGAGCGAAGACCAAAATAACTTTTGACCTTGTCTTGCCCGTAGGTTAGTTCCAAATCGTACAGTCTGCCGCATCCCACTTCCCACAAATGCTTTTCGGCAAGAGAAATGGTCACGTTTTCCATTCCGCCGTTTGACTGAATTTCAGCACTGCCCATCAGTTTGCCTTCATAGTAGGCTTTGGCAGTAAAGGTGCCTTTACCGCAGAGATAAGCGGTAAGAAAGAGACTCGGTTGATTGATATCAGTCGTATATTTTACCTTTTCTATGTGTGTTCTGGGTACAAACTCCAGCCATACCGTTTGCCAGATACCTGTGGTTCTGGTGTAATAGCAAGCATAGGACTCATATTTTCTTGCCTGCTTGCCCGTCGGCACCAGTCGGCAGCGTGTGTCGTCAATCGCTTGCACAATCAGCGTATTTTCCCCTTCTTTTACTTGTTCGGTAATGTCGCAACTGAAGGAAACATATCCGCCCTTATGATTGCAACATTTTTTACCGTTTACATAAATGTTTGCCTCATAATCAACGGCGCCGAAATGCAAAAACACCAGATTTTCCAGTTGCTCTGCACTCAGCGAAAAGGTACGCTTGTACCATACAGCATTCATAAAATCAACATTTTCTATGCCGGAAAGTTTACTTTCGGGACAAAACGGCACATTGATTTCCAAAGGAAACAAATGGGTTCCGTCATAAAGTTTTCTTGCCTCTCCGCTGACGGCATTGTCTATCTCAAACTGCCATTTTCCGTTTAAGTTCACCCAGTTGTCGCGCATAAACTGTGGTTTTGGATGTTCACTTCTGTACATATAAAATCACTCCTTTTTATCATCATACCAAATTTTAAAAAAAATAAAAGAGCATATTCTACTGAAAAAGTTGACATTTTCTCTGATTTATATTACGATATAACGGGTGATAATTATGATAGAACTTTCCGCCGTCAGATGCGCCTTTCCCGAAAAAGAAGGGTTTAGAATGAGGCGCCGACACGGGCACCAAGAATATACCTTTCTCCATTTTCACAACAGTGTGCAGTTGCTCATCGATGGTACTTTGATAACCACCGCACCGCACGCGGTGATTTTATATGCCCCCAATACACCGCAATACTTTAAAAGCGAAGGGTCTTTGGTTCACGATTGGTTTCACTTTTCGGGAGATATATCGGAATTTTTGTCCCCTGATTTTAAGGTAAATCAGGTTTATTATCCGAATGACCACGCCTTTATCACACAGACTGTTGCAGAACTGGAAACGGAATTTTTTGACACTCGCAACCATCGGCAAACCCTGCTGGATTTAAAAATCAGAGAACTGTTTTTGAAACTGGTGAGAAGTGTCGGCGAAGCGCAGACGCCCCTTGTCAGCAACCAAACCGAACGGCTTTTCAGAATGTTGCGCTCCGAAGTCTTTGCCTCACTCGGTGCGGATTGGTCTGTCAAGAATATGGCAGGTCGCGTCAATTTGAGCCAGTCTCATTTTTATGCGCTTTATAAAAAGGTATTCGGCATTTCCCCGACCGCCGATATCATCAACGCTAAAATCAATACCGCCAAAAATTTACTTCGGTTTCAAAACAGCAAAATAGAGGACATTTCCCTTTCCCTTGGCTATGAAAACAAGACACATTTTATCCGTCAGTTTAAAAAAGCGGTGGGACTGACACCCTCTGCCTACCGCCACGCACACCGACAATAAAATTATGCCGCACATCGAAAGATGTGCGGCACTGTTTATTATTTTACATAAGTTACGATGATTCTGCGGCGGGGTTCACTGCCGACGGAAACTGTCGTAATGTTATCTTTGCCGTTGAGCGCGGCGTGAATGATTCTGCGCTCATAGGGAGTCATCGGTTCGAGTCCGAAATTCTTTTTGTATTTGATGCACTTGGCGGCGGTTTTTTCAGCCAGCGTTGTCAGCGCCGCGATGCGTTTGGCGCGGTAGTTCTCGGTATCCAGTACCACGCGGGTCTTGCCGTCAAATTTACGGTTGACAATCAAAGAAATCAGATACTGCATCGCATCCAGTGTTTCCCCGCGTCTGCCAATCAGCACGCCCATATGGCTACCGGAAACGCGCACCTCCACAGTGTCACTTTCCTCCCCTTTGCCAATCTCGATTTGTGCATCCTCGAGTCCCATATTGGTCAGCGCACCGCCAAGAAACTCACGAATGGCATCTGCCACCTCACCGGTCAGTACCTCCAACTCTTTTGCCTCGGGTACAACTATCTTTTGCTGTTTGGGAGCCTTGTCCTTTTTGGGAGAGACTTTCTTTTCAGCCTTGGGGGCATCTTTTTTTGCAATCTTTTCGACAAACTCTACGGGTTTTGCCGCTTTGGGAGCAGGTGCGGGCTTTTCGTCGGGCACTTCTTGCTCAATTTTAATTTTAGCATTGACAGCCCCAATGCCAAACACGCCCTTAACAGGCATCGTTACAACTTCATATACCATCAAATCTTTATCCAGTCCCAGTGTTGCTGCCGCTTTCTCTACGGCTTCGGGAATGGTTTTTGCTTCAAAAAATATTTCTTTAATCATTATTTTGTTCTCCGTTTGTTTTGGGTTGCGGACGAGTGCCCTTTTTCTTTTTCTTTCCTTGTGCATACTGCGCCTTTTTCGCGGCGGCAGCGGCTCTCTTTTCTTTTTCTTTTGCCTTATCTGCTTCTATCTTGGCGCGCATTTCCGCCTCTACTTTTTTGGGACTTTGCAGGGCATTGAGTACATACAGTTGTGCAATACCCAACACATTACTTGCCAGCCAATAAAGACCCAGACCAGCGGGGAAGGTAAAGGCAATCCACAAAGACATCAACGGCATTAAATACAGCATCATTTGATTGTTGCCACCGGGCGCGTCGGCAGCGGCTTGTTGCGCGGGGTTCATCTTCTGACTCAGCCAACTGAGTAAAAAGGAAGTCACGCCCGACAAAATGGGAATGATAACGATAAAGAAACTGGTT
>JAZRAZ010000113.1:0-1714 GCA_045634825.1 Eubacteriales bacterium
ATTCCCATTCATCCGCACGGTGCTATTGAAATTGCCAAACGCTCCCGTGGTACCCCCCGTATCGTTAACCGTATGCTCAAACGGGTGCGCGACTTCGCACAGATTAAGGGAGACGGTGTGATTACCGCCGAGATTGCAGACCTTGCCCTCAGAGCGCTGGAGGTGGATGAGTTGGGACTGGACAATATCGACCGCAGAATGCTCCGTTCCATTATTGAGAACTTTGCAGGCGGTCCTGTGGGACTGGAAACGCTTGCCGCCACCATCGGTGAGGAGGCGATTACACTGGAGGATGTATATGAACCCTATCTTTTGCAGATCGGTTTTCTTTCCCGTACACCGCGCGGTCGTGTGGCAACGCCCAAGGCGTATGAACATTTGGGAATTGCATTTAAAGGACAAATGACATTTTGAAAGGCTTGAAAATATATGTGGGTAGCAGATAAATGGCAGGATTATAAATTACTGGATGCCACGGGTGGTGAAAAACTCGAGGACTGGAAGGGTCATATTCTCATTCGTCCCGACCCGCAGGCAATTTGGAATACACCCAAAGAACACCCCGCCTGGAATAAGGCGCACGCGCGTTACAACCGTTCCAAAAGCGGTGGGGGACATTGGGATGTCAAAACCTTGCCGCAGAGTTGGCGTGTGCGGTACAGAGATTTAACATTTCAGGTCAAACCCATGAACTTTAAACATACCGGTCTTTTTCCCGAACAGGCAACCAACTGGGACTTTATGGCGGACAAAATCAAAGAGGCAAACCGCCCTGTTAAAGTGCTTAACCTGTTTGCCTATACAGGTGGTGCCACGATGGCGTGCGCCAAAGCGGGCGCGCAGGTGGTGCACGTCGATGCCGCCAAGGGTATGGTGGCTTGGGCAAAGGAAAATGCCGTGCTTTGCGGATTGGGGGAGAGCCCCATTCGCTATATCGTTGATGATTGCATCAAATTTGTGCAACGGGAAATCCGCCGCGGTAACCGTTATGACGGTATTGTGATGGACCCGCCCTCCTATGGCAGAGGCCCCGGGGGAGAGGTATGGAAACTGGAACAGGAACTCTTTGGACTGATTGAACTGTGCAAAGGCGTGCTTTCCGATGACCCCTTGTTCTTTTTGGTCAATTCTTATTCGACGGGACTGAGCGCCTCGGTAATGGCATATATGGTGCATCAGACTATCGTCAAAGAGTTCGGCGGAAAAGTCGTGGCAGATGAGATTGGTCTGCCCGTTGAAAACCAAGACATCAATTTTCCTGCAGGTGCAACTGCAAGATGGAGCAAATAAATGGCGATTTTACAAGCAAAAAATTTAGAGTTTTCCTATTCTCCCGAACAGCCGCTGGTGTTGCACGGTGTTGATTTGGAAATCGAGCAGGGCTCTTTTGTGGCAATTCTGGGGCACAACGGCAGTGGTAAAAGTACCCTTGCCAAACATTTTAATGCCGTGTTGTTGCCAAGCGGCGGCAGTGTCAGTGCCCTTGGGATTGATACCAAAGACGAGGAAAAGTGGCTCGAACTTCGCGAAAATGTCGGTATGGTCTTTCAAAATCCCGACAATCAGATTATTGCAACAGTAGTGGAGGAGGATGTTGCCTTCGCACTGGAAAACTTAGGAGTGGAGCACAGCGAAATGCAAAGGCGTGTTTCACAGGCACTGGAACTTGTGGATATGTTGGAGTATCGTTCTCACGCCCCTCACTTGCTTTCGG
>JAZRAZ010000114.1:0-4554 GCA_045634825.1 Eubacteriales bacterium
TTTGCGCAAAAAAGGGCAGAAAAAAAATGATTTCAAACTCATTCAAACAGATGACTCTTTTGTAAAACAATCACCCTTTATGCCAACCCGTGCACAAGCGCGTGTGATTTCGGAGATACGCTCCGATTTTATGAGCGGTAATCGTATGAACCGATTGCTTCAAGGAGATGTAGGCAGTGGTAAAACCTTTGTTGCAGGCGATGCCGCCTGGCAGATGCTCACTGCAGGATATCAAGTTGCCTTTATGGCACCCACCGCCATTCTCGCCACCCAACATTATCACTATTTTGCCCCGATTTTTGAGAAACTCGGCAAAAAGTGCGCCCTGCTGGTATCTGCCACCCCTGCCGCACAAAAGCGTGCTATTTATAAGGGACTGGAAAACGGAGAGATTGATTTTGTTGTCGGCACCCACGCGTTGATTCAAAAAAATGTGGTATTTGACCGACTTTCCCTTGTCATCACCGACGAACAACATCGTTTCGGTGTGGCACAACGAAGTGAAATATCGGGAAAAGGCAAAACACCCCATGTTCTTGCGATGAGTGCCACACCCATCCCGCGCACCATGGCACTGATTCTGTACGGCGACCTGGATATATCGGTCATTGATGAACTTCCCGCAGGAAGACAACAGATAGACACATTTCTTGTTAATTCCTCTTATGAGGAACGCTTATATAAATTTATTGAAAAGCAACTCTCACTGGGCGGTCAGGTTTATTTTGTATGCCCTCTGGTTGAGGAAAACGAGGAGTTGGACCTTACCAGTGTAAATGAACAAACCGAAAAACTGCGCTCGAGATTTCCCGATACCGCGATGCTCCACGGCAAAATGAAAGCATCGCAAAAAGATGAGATTATGGAAAATTTTGTCAGTGGCAAAGTGCGCGTTCTGGTTTCCACCACCGTAATTGAAGTGGGCATCAATGTGCCCTCTGCCACACTGATGATTATTCGGGATGCCGAGCGCTTTGGACTCTCCCAACTGCACCAGTTACGCGGCAGAGTCGGCAGAGGCAATTTAAAGTCTTATTGCATCTTGCTTTCCGACAGTAATGCAGAAAGTGCTCTGGAGCGAATGAAATTTTTTACTTCCACCACCGATGGTTTTGCGATTGCAAGCAAAGACCTTTCAATGCGCGGTCCCGGCGATTTGATTGGTATGCGCCAGAGTGGTGAGAGTCAACTGGAACTCTTACAAAGAGGTTGCGATATGCGCCAGCTCGAACTTGCCCAGCGCGCCGCACAACACGTTTTGAAAAACGATGCCGCTTTATGTGCACCCGAGCACATTTATCTCAAAGAAATGTTATTGGATAAATTTAGAGAAAACGGCGATATTTTCAGCTAAAAACCGCGTATTTTTTCACTTTCCGCGTTAACACTATGATTGTACTCAAAACAAGGAGGTGAAAATGATGAATAACAGCATTAAGCAGAATGCAAAGGAAGGTCTCAACAATTTGAAGTTTGAGGTTGCTAAAGAAATCGGTGTTAATCTTAAAAACGGTTACAACGGTGACTTGACCTCCAAAGAGGCCGGCCACATCGGTGGTAATATGGTTAAGAAACTGATCGAAAAAGGCGAGCAGTCTCTGTAAATCATAATCCTGAAATGAGTGAAGTCTGTAAAAGATTCGGTGAAGACCGTGTCTTTTGCAGACTTCTTTAAATTAAACTTGAAAATTAGTTTTATAGAGAATATAATGTAATTAAGAAAGGATGATTTGTATGGCACTCAAAATGATAAAACTTGACCCGTACCTTGCTCCTTATGAAAAAGATATTCATTTGCAAATAGACAGTTACAAAGCCAAACGAAAAGAACTTTGTGACGGTCCGCTGAAAGATTTTGCCGCGGGGCACCATTACTTCGGTATTCACCAGACCCGAGAAGGCTGGGTGTATCGCGAATGGGCACCCGGCGCCGAGCAAATGTTTTTTACGGGTGATTTTAATGGCTGGGATACCTCTGCCACCCCGATGAACGCGCTGGAAAACGGTGTGTTCGAAGTGAGTTTGCCCGACTCGGCTCTCTCGGCAGGTCAGAAAGTACAAGCCATCATTTATCACAACGGAGCGATGCTTCGGCGCATACCCACCTATGCGACCCGCGTAGTACAAGACCCTCAAACTCTTTTATGGTGCGCGGAAATTGACGACAAAACACCGTTTGACTGGACCGATGATGGTTTTATTCCCGCACACACCCCGTTTATCTATGAATGTCACATCGGTATGGCGCAGGAAGACGGAAAGGTCGGCTCTTACAAAGAATTTACCACTTACATTTTGCCGCGTATTCGCGATTTGGGGTATAACACCATACAGATTATGGCAATTATGGAGCACCCCTATTATGGCTCCTTTGGCTATCAGGTGTCCAATTTCTTTGCGCCTTCCTCCCGCTTTGGCAAAGCCCGCGATTTAAAAGAACTCATCAACACCGCACACCAAATGGGAATTACGGTGCTTTTGGATGTAGTTCACTCCCACGCTGTGAGAAACACAAGCGAGGGGCTCAATGAATTTGACGGTACGACCTATCAGTTTTTCCACGAAGGCGGCAAAGGCGACCATCCTGCGTGGGGTACTAAACTTTTTAATTATGACAAAAATGAGGTCATTCATTTTCTGCTGTCCAATTTAAGATATTGGATGGAAGAATATCATTTTGACGGATTTCGTTTTGATGGCGTAACCTCCATGCTCTATCACGACCACGGTCTTGGCAGTGCCTTTACCGATTACAGTATGTATTTTTCTATGAATACGGATATTGAAGCGCTGACCTATCTGCGTCTTGCCAACGAACTTGTCCACGAGTTAAACCCCAATGCCATCACGATTGCCGAAGATATGTCGGGCATGCCGGGCATGTGCCTTAAAATTAAAGACGGCGGTGTCGGCTTTGACTATCGGCTCAATATGGGCGCCCCTGATTTATGGATTAAAACCATTAAAGAAGTGGCAGATGAACACTGGGATATGGGCAAGTTATACTATGAATTAACCGGTCGTCGTCCCAAAGAAAAAAGCATCGGTTACTGCGAAAGTCACGATCAGGCATTGGTTGGTGATAACACGCTTATGTTCCGACTGTGTGATGCAGAAATGTACCACGCTATGAGCAAATCCACCCCCTCGATGATTATTGACAGAGGGATTGCCCTGCACAAAATGTTGCGCCTGTTTACCGCCTCGTTGGCAGGAGAAGGCTATCTCAATTTTATGGGGAATGAATTCGGGCATCCCGAATGGATTGATTTTCCAAGAGAAGGCAACAACTGGAGTTATCACTACTGCCGTCGTCAATGGTCACTGGCTGACAATGAGGAACTTCGCTACGGGCAGTTGCAGGAATTTGACAAAGCAATGCTTGCCTTACTGCAAAAAGGCAATCTGATTGCCAGACCGTCACAACTTGTATGGCTCCATCAAGACGATAAAGTGGTCATATTCCATAAAGGTTCTTGTATATTTGCCTTTAACTTCAGTCCCACAAATTCATATGAGGGATATTTCATTCCCGCCGCGGCACAAGGCAAATATAAAGCAGTACTTTCCAGTGATTTAACAGAATATGGCGGACAAGGGCGCACCGATATGAACTATCGCTACACCGCCGAAGCACAAAGCGACGGACGCGTCGGCTTCCCCTGTTACCTCCCCGCGCGCACTGCCATCGTACTCAAAAGACAACCAAGATAAACAAAAAAGCCAACCTTGAAGGTTGGCTTTTTACTATTTTTCTACTTCTTCCAGCCCGAGTTGTCCTGCCAGTGCCTGCAGTCTTTCCTCATCACTTACTGACTGGTCCTCGCCCGATTTGATGGAATTACAGGTATATTTTTTCAGGACTCCTGTGTTGACCTTACAGGAAAAATCTTTCTGCCACTGCGAAAACAATTCGGAAATTTCTTTATCCTTCAAATTCATCAGCATTTTCTGACGAATTTCCTCGGTAAACACTTTTTCATCCTCCAGACTTAACTTTCGGATAATGTGAAACCCGTAATCAGTTTGTACCAGACGGGTCTCCCCAACCACCATATCAAAAGAGGCTTTTTCAAATTCATCAACCATTTCACCCGTTGTGAAAACATAACCGTCGGGATAAGCGGCGACCCCTTCATCACTGTTATACTGCTCCATCAGTTTGTCAAATGCTGCCTCGTCGGCATTCTTTGCCTTTTCAAACACCTCTTGGGCGGTGTTCTTGGCTTTTTTCATTTCCTGCCCTGTCATCGTATTGCCTTGTTCATTGACAGTGCTAATCAAAATATGTTTTGCTCTTGCATAATTTTCTTTAAAATATGCCAGAATTTCCTGCTCACTGACAGGCTCCAGACCATTCTCCCCAAAGTAATAATTTACAACTTTCAAAATTTTCTGAGTATCATAATAAACGGCATCAATATACTCATCGTAATTCAAACCGTTCTGTTTAAGGCTGTCCAGCACCGCTTGTTTGCCACCGGCACCCTCAATCATCGTATCAATACTTTTTTGAATGTTTGCTTGTTCCTCATCGGTAAAAGAAAGTCCGAG
>JAZRAZ010000115.1:0-6582 GCA_045634825.1 Eubacteriales bacterium
GGTATGTTTGCCATTCGTTTGCCCTCTCCCCTGCGCGACCTCGGCATTAAAAATAAGGGACAGTTTTTAAGCGCCCTGACCGACGCGGTAGCGGCAAAACAGGCGGTGCTTTCTTATGAGAATGCACTGGAGGGTGCCAATAAAACTTTGGAAAATTACCAAAAGCAAGAAAATGAACTTAAAGAAAAATATCGGCCGATTTTAGAGAGAACGGGAGTCTTTTCACTCTCGGAGTTGGAGGCGGTGCAGTCCCGTCAGGTCGGGCGCAAAATGCTTCTGGCAAAGCGGGAGGAGATTGAAAGGCAACTTGCCGAACTTGCCGACAGTCAGGCGGAGGATGAACGGATTGCCGACAAACGAGCGCCCGAGGAGTCGGCAGAGCAGGTGCAGTCATCGCTCAGAGAAATTACGGCGCAAAAAGAGGGCCTGCTCAGAAAGTTGGCAGACAATGCCGCCCTTGCCTCTCTTGTGGCGACGAAAGAAGAAATTTTGCGCGCGGAGCAGGAAAAGCGGGCGGAAATAAATGCGGAATACGAAAAATGTGACTATCTTAATGATGTGGCGGGGATTGCCATTGATGTGATGCAACTGGCACAACAAAAACTGAGAGAAAACTATGCCCCTGCCCTGCGCGAAAAGGTGGAAAAACATCTTGGTACATTGACCGACGGTAAGTACGATACCGTAATGCTGGATGAGCAGTTTTCCTTGCGCATCAAAGCAGACGGAGGATTCAGGGCGCTGGACTATTTCTCATGGGGTACCAAGGATGCGGCGTTTGTTGCGCTGCGTCTGGCACTTGCCGAAATTGTCGAGGCGGGGCGCACCATCCCGATGATTTTTGACGACCCGTTTTTGAATTTTGACAAAGAAAGACTGGCTTTACTCAAAGCCTGCCTGCAAAAATTGGGTAAGGACAGACAGATTTTACTGTTTTCTTGCAGAGATTTTTAAGGGAATCTTGCTTTTTTGACGAAGATTTAGTAATATAATTTAAGAAAGAAAAGGAAAGGGGCGTAAAAGATGCCGATAGTTCCCTCCATAATCATCATATATGCGTTGACGATTTATGTGGTATTTTTTACCTATTTTACCGCCAGAATCGCACAAATGAAACTCCGAAAAATGTATTGGGGTGCGCTGGGAATGTTGCTGGGGCCGATAGGTCTGGTGGCAGTTTGTTACCTGCCTTCCCGTCGGAAAGACGGCAAGGAAACCAACCCCATTCGTGCCGGCGTGCGCGCCTTGCCGGGTGTATCGAGAAAAGTATTTTTGCTTTTGCTCGTTATCACCGCTTTGGTGTTTAGCGTGATTTATTTTATCGGTGCCGTTCCGAAATGGAAGGAAAATGCGCAGTATGAAAAGAACATCGGTACCGATATCACCGACCAACTGCAATATGCTACCACCGTCAAAGGAAAGGTGCAGAATGTTGTGGCGGCAGGGGATTCGACTTATGTGATTACCGAGGGCGGCGACTTGTATACCTGGGGATACAACCACCTTTCCCTGCAACAACAGGATAAAGGGGCGGCGGCAGATAAAGTGGTGTCTGTGGCACAGGTGGGCAAAGATGTTTATCTGCTCAAACAGGACAGCAAAATTTATAAGATTGACCAAACGGGAGAACAGATAAAGTTTGCGGAAAATGTGGCAAAAGTTGTCGGCGGTGCCAATTACGGTGCTTTTATCACCAAAAGCGGTGATTTGTATGTCTGGGGAGAGAATACCTACGGGCAACTGGGCACTGCGGGGCAGGAAATTGCCGAGCCGTTGTGGCTGGCGGGAAAGGTATCCGCGGTTGCGCTTGGCGGCAGACATTTGTTGGTGCTGAAAACGGATGGAACGGTGCTGGGGAGCGGCAGTAATGTAACGGGCGCTCTGGGACTTGCAGAACAAAGCCAGACGATTGCCTTAAAGCAGATAGCGTCAGGATGTAAAGCGATTGCTGCGGGCGTTGATTTTTCGATGATACTGACAAATGACGGTATTCTCAAAACCAGCGGTGCCAACGAAAGAGGTCAACTGGGAAGACAATCGGAACAAGCAGAAGAATATCTGAAGTTCGGAGAGGTTGAGCATGGCGTGGAAGCCATCGGCGCGGCAGGCAAAAGCGGATGGTTTATCAAAGAAGGCGCGCTTTATACTTGGGGACAAAATCATTGCGGTCAACTGGGGCAGGGGAACACAAAACAAAGCCCGTTGCCTCAGAAAATTATGAAAAATGTTTCACTGGCATCAATGTCGTACGACCATTTGGTGCTGATTTCCGAGGAAAAAGTATTTTTTTGCGGTGACAACTGCTACGGCCAACTCGGAAGACTGGGAGAAACCCATCTTTCACCGAATGCAGTTATATTGGTTAAAAAGTAGGGGGGTGCGGTTATGTGGACAATAATTGTAACGGTGCTTTTGAGCATATGCGGTATTATGTTTTTGCTCAGCGCCATTATTATGAGTAAAAACTTAACCCGCGTCCGCACGCCCAAGGGCAGAACGCTGCTGAAAAAACGGCGTCGTAATACGGTGTTGTTGACGATTGTGTCTTTTGCTGCCGCTGTGGCGGTGTCAGTACTCGGATTTTTGCCCGACTATTATCAAGGGACCCTTGCAGGAGATGCAGGATATGATTTGGCGGGCACCTATAAATCTACTCTCGATGCTGCGGGCGCACAAAAGGCGTATTTGTATCTGCCCTCATCAGTATATGCGGAGGACGGACAGATTTCCGTCAGAAACGAGCGGGGAGAGTGGTTTGTCTATGAAAAAACCACCAATAGCGAGGGAAAAGACGTATATCGCTTTGTCAACCGCGGTAAAAAGACGGTCAAATACCGCGCTTTGCAACAAGGCGAAGAAACGGTGATGACCTTGCAGTTGGGGCTGGACGGCAGATTGTATGCTGACGGCAGTTTTCCTTATATGGCGTATGACCATCAGACCAAAAAGTACAGCGGAAAACTCAGTGATAAGGTCAGTGACTTTTTGTGTCAGGACAACACGCTGTTTTATCTGACCGACAACAAAGAACTCTATGCTTTGGGGCTCAATGTTTACGGGCAGATGGGAGATTCCTCCAACAAAAACAAAACGGCGCCCACCTTCATTAAAAATGATATTGTCAGTGTTGCCGCTTCCGCGACGCACACGATGATGGTCGATGTATTCGGCAACCTGTATGCCTGCGGTGACAATTCCGATTCGGGACTGGGAGACGGAACGATGAACGATGTCAATGCTCCTATCAAGATTATGGGCGGTGTAGACAGTGCGGCGGTCGGCAATTTCTTCAGCGTCATTCTCGCACAAAACGGAGAGGTGTATACCTGTGGCCGTAACAACTACGGTCAATGCGGTAACGGCAACAAAAACGGTACCGCCAAACCCTTCCGGATTGCCAAAGATGCTATCAAGGTAGTGGCGGGGGATAATGCCGCCGCGTATATGACCGCTGATGGCAAAGTCTATGCCTGGGGACTCAACAAAAATCACGCGCTTTCTACCGACAAAGCCGAGTTTTTTAATGTTCCTACGCTGGTGGCAAGTGATGCCTATGATATTGCGATGAACAAAGACGGGCTGGTGATTCTGGACCGCGAAAGAAATGTAGTGGTGACAGGGCAGTTGCGCCAAAACAAATCAAAATTTACCGAAACGATTTTGACGATGGACGCACAGGTGCCCGAGGAGTATGTAAGTCCTGTTCAAAAAGAGGAAAAACCCGATATCAGTGAACTTGGAAAGTAAAAAAATTTCATAAACCCCTTTACAAGTGTAAAAATATATAGTATAATAGCAAATTGCTGACCGTACCTCGGAGATTGGAATCACCGTCCGTCATCTGTGATACGGCTGAATTCTACAGAAAGGTGAAAATTGTGATGATTAAGAAGGACATTAAAAATCAGGTCATTGAAGCCAACAAACTTCATGACACCGATACCGGTTCTCCCGAAGTTCAGATTGCAATTCTGACCGCTCGTATCAACGAACTCACTGAGCATCTTAAAAAGCATCCCCACGACCATCATTCCCGTCGCGGTTTGCTGAAGATGGTTGGTAACCGTCGTAATCTTCTGAGCTATCTGACCAAGAAGGACATCAACCGTTATCGTGCAATTATCGAGAAACTCGGTATCAGAAAGTAATCCATTTGTAAACAGGCACAAACGAATGTTTGTGCCTGTTTCCGCGAAAGAAAAAGAGAAAAAGGGTGTTTTAGCAGTTACATTACCTTATAAAAATTTTGTCGGGCGATGTAAGTGCTGAAAAATCCTCTTTCTCTCAAAAATAATTTGAAGGAGGTACATTTTATGTACGAAAATCACAAAATTTTTAAAACCGTGTTTGCCGGCAGAGAACTGGTGGTTGAAACCGGTAAGTTTGCTGAGTTGTCCAATGGTTCGGCTTTGGTGCGCTACGGCAACTGTGTTGTTCTGGCAAATGCCACCGCTTCTGCCAAACCTCGTGACGGGATTGACTTTTTCCCTCTGAGTGTTGACTTTGAGGAGAGAATGTATGCGGCAGGTAAGATTCCCGGCGGTTTTCTCAAGAGAGAGGGTCGTCCCAGTGAGAAGGCAATTTTGTCCTCCCGTGTTATCGACCGTTCCATCCGTCCCTTGTTCCCCAAGGATATGAGAAACGATGTCAGCGTTCATCTGACCGTTATGAGTACCGACAATGATGCCATTCCTGAAATCGTCGGTATGGTGGGTGCTTCCATCGCGCTGTCTATTTCTGATATTCCTTTTAATGGTCCCATTTCGGGTATCAGCGTCGGACTGATTGACGGGGAGTATGTTTTCAACCCCAACGCCGCACAGAGAGAGGCTTCTCAGATGGCGGTTACCGTTGCATCTTCTGCTCAAAAAGTAACGATGATTGAAGCAGGCGCCAACGAAGTGGAAGAAGATGTGATGATTGAAGGCATTATGGCAGGTCACGCCGAAAATGCCAAGATGGTTGAGTTTATCAACTCCATCGTTGCCGAAATCGGCAAAGAGAAATTCACTTTTGAGTCCTGCGCTGTAGATGAGGAAATCTATGCCGCTGTTAAAGAGGCAGTAGGTGAGGACATCAAAATCGCTTTTGACAATGCAGATAAAATCACTCGTGACAATATGACGGCAGAGGTTTGCAAAAAGTGCCACGAAATGTTGGACGAAAAGTACCCCGAAAGCGCGTCTATGATTGACGAGTGTCTTTACAAGTTGCAGAAAATGACCGTTCGTACCTGGCTGAGCGAAGAAGGCAAGCGTGTTGACGGTCGCGGTATCAATGATATGAGAGAACTGTATGCCGAGACTGACATTCTGCCCACCGTTCACGGTTCGGGTCTGTTTGCCAGAGGGAAGACACAGGTGCTCAGCATCGCCACCCTCGGTATGATTTCCGAGGAGCAGATTCTTGACGGACTGGACAACGAAACCTCCAAGAGATATATTCATCATTACAATATGCCCGGCTTTACCACCGGTGAGGCAAAGCCTGTCCGTTCTCCCGGCCGTCGCGAAATCGGTCACGGTGCGCTGGCAGAAAGAGCGCTTTTGCCCGTCATTCCTCCCGTAGAGGAGTTTCCCTACACCATTCGTGTGGTCAGTGATGTTCTGACCTCTAACGGTTCCACCTCGCAAGGCTCCATCTGCGGTTCTACTTTGGCACTGATGGATGCAGGTGTTCCGATTAAGGCTCCTGTTGCAGGTATTTCCTGCGGTCTTATCACTCGTGAAGACGGCAGTTTTATGACGATGGTCGACATTCAGGGTATCGAAGACTTTTTCGGCGATATGGACTTTAAGGTAGCCGGTACCAAAAAGGGTATCACCGCTATCCAGATGGACATCAAGGTAGACGGGCTGACCCGTGAAATCATCACCGAAGCCATTCACAAGACCCGTGATGCAAGATATCATATTCTGGACAATGTAATTGCCCCCGTAATTGCCAAACCCCGTGAAGATGTTAAGGAGTGCGCTCCCAAGGTCATCACGATGAAGATTGACCCCGAAAAGATTCGTGAGGTTATCGGTTCCGGCGGTAAAGTCATCCAAAAGATTGTGGCTGACACCGGCGCCAAGATTGACATTGAGGACGACGGCAGCGTATTTATCGCCGCCACCGAAAAGGCTTCTGCCGATGCCGCCAAGGCAATCATCGACGGTATTGTATTTGAACCCGAAGTTGGTGCTATTTACAAGGCAACCGTAGTTAAATTGATGGAGTTTGGTGCATTCGTTGAGTTTGCTCCCGGCAAACAAGGTCTGGTGCACGTTTCCAAACTGGATACCAAGAGAGTTGAGCGCGTAGAGGACTTTTTGACCGAAGGCGACGAAATTATGGTTAAGTTTATGGAGGTTGACTCCAAGGGCAGATACAACCTGTCCCGCAAAGATGCACTGCTTGAAATGCAGGCAAACGAAGAAAAATAAATTCGCACCAAAAAACCCGTACGGAATTGAAGTGAACCCCAAAGTTTAGACAAAATCAAATATTAAATTAGTTGCGAATGAGTTCGGTACTGTACCGGACTCATTCCTTTTAGTTTCAAGGAAATTCTTTCGTTGTTGTAGTAATCTATGTATT
>JAZRAZ010000116.1:0-2050 GCA_045634825.1 Eubacteriales bacterium
ATAATTATACACTAGTATTTTGCAAAAAGGAATATATTTTAAAAAATATTTACATTTTTTTATCAAAATCAAAAAAGAGTGGACAAGCAAAGCGAAAAAATGTATAATATTTTTGTATGATTATTTTTTAGGAGTGTAAAAAAATTGGAACTTCTGGATTTAAATAATGCGGCGGCTGTCGCCGAATATGAGGAATTTAACAAGCGTTGTCCCAAAGGGCATTTTGCTCAGAGTGTCGGTTGGGGAAAACTCAAAACCGAATGGACATTTGAGGGCCTGATTTCAAGGGATGAAAAGGGCGATATCAACGGTATTATGAGCGTGCTCATTCGTAAGATGCCGTTTTTGCCGACTTCGGTGCTCTATGCACCGCGCGGTCCTGTCTGTGATGTGCACGATGAAAAGGTACTTTCCGCTCTGCTGGACGGAGCAAAAGAACTGGCAAAAAAATATAACGGTTATGCTCTGAAAATGGACAGTGATGTTTTAAGCAGTGATGAGCAGTATCTTGAGATTATGCGCAAACTCGGTTGCCGTTTACCTAAGGATACCAAAAATTTCGAGGGCATTCAACCGCGCTATGTATTCCGTCTGTATCTTGAGGGTAGAGATGAGGAAGAACTGCTGATGTCCTTTACACAGGGACATCGTCGCAAAGTCCGTCTTGCCGAGCGCAAGGGAGTGGAGATTAAAATCATTCCCGCCGAGGAATTACCCGAAGCGCTGCACACTTTCTATGAATTGATGCTGGAAACAGGTGTCAGAGATAATTTTGTTATCCGTACCGAAGCATATTTCAAACGATTAATGGACTCTTTGGGTGAGGATGCCCGACTTTATATGGCGTATAATCCCGACGGAGAGGCAATTGCAGGAACACTTGCTATTGGTTATGGCAATAAGGTGTGGTATTTGTACGGCGCCTCCTCCAATCGTGACCGCAACTTAAACCCCAACTATTTGTTACAGTATTCTATGATGAAATGGGCAGTCGAGCGCGGTAGTGATATTTATGATTTCAGAGGTGTGTCGGGCGACTTGAGTGAGGATAATCCGCTGTATGGCCTTTATCGTTTTAAAAAGGATTTTAACGGTGAATTTACCGAGTTTTGCGGTGAACTGAATCTGGTGTGGCATCCCTTTATGATGTTTCTGGCGGAAAAAGGTCAGAAAGCATACCGCAAACTCAACCACATTCTCTTTAAATTAAAAAACAAAAAGAAGTGATTTTTGAGTGACTTGTTATAAGATAAAAATTGAGGACGTTATAGCCAACTATAAGGCAGTTGCCGAGAGTACCAAAGCCCTTTGTGTGCCGATGCTCAAAGCAAATGCATACGGACTGGGCGCCCCGAAAGTGTTGGGTGCACTGGAAAAAGCGGGTGTGGAAACCTTTGCGTTTTCTCGACTCGAGGAAGCACTGGCACTGGAAAGTGACAGTACCTTCTGGATACTGACCTGCTATCACGGTGCAGAACAGTTGCGCGTTATGTTGGAAAAGGGCTATGTTTTTGCCGTTGATTCTTTAGAGCAGGCAACTCTTGCCGCTGAAATTGCCACCAAACTTGGCAAAACGGCAAGGGTGCATCTTGCCGTCGATACAGGTTTTGGCAGATTTGGCTTTACACCAGATAAGATTGACGAAATGCTTTCAGTATGTCACAATGAGGCAATCAATGTAGAGGGAATGTTCTCGCATCTTGGCGCCGCATTTCTTTATAAAGACAATTTTGCCGATAAACAACTGGAACTGTTTTTGCAAACCGTGGAAAAATTACGGCAAAGCGGAGCAGAGATTCCACTTTGTCATATAGCCAACTCCTCGGCATTGTTACGGGATGAGAAATTTCATCTGGATGCAGTACGCGTAGGTTCTGCCCTGTGCGGCAGATTGCCCGTTTCTTTTTCCTTGCCGTTGCGGCGTGTCGGGCAGTTTGTAAGCCCTGTGGTAGATATTCGGTTGGTGCCTAAGGGGCAGAATATCGGTTACGGAAAAGTCTATCGCACCAAACGGGATACTAAGGTAGCCATTGTCGCCGTCGGTTCGGTA
>JAZRAZ010000117.1:0-1238 GCA_045634825.1 Eubacteriales bacterium
ATACTAAGGTGGCTGTTGTTGCCGTCGGTTCGGCAGACGGGGTGCAACTTGCCAAAGATTATGATGCTTTCCGCTTGCGCGATTTTATTCGATATATTATCAAAATTTTAAAAATGATGCTCAGACGGGATAATCGTATGCGTGTCAGAGTGAATGGAAAAAATGTTGCGGTATTGGGCAGAGTGGCACTGACCCATATGATGCTGGATGTAACCGATACGGAATGTAACATTGGGGATGAGGTAACTATTCCGATTTCTCCGCTTTTGGTTGCAGACCATATTGAAAGAATTTACGAGTAGAAAAGAGGCAGGAAACGTTGCTTGGAAATGAGCGTTTGCTTTTACAACTGAAAACAGCCATCAGCGAGCAACGCGTTGCCCACGCCTATTTGCTTTCGGGCGCTGACGGCAGTGGCAAAAAAACACTTGCGAAAATAATGAGCCGTATGTTTTTGTGCGAAAAGGGCGGTTGCGGCAGTTGCACTGCTTGCAATAAACTGAAACTTGGGGTACATCCAGATTTAATTGAACTGCACGGTGAAAACAAAACCGGTTATTCCGTAAATCAGATTCGTGCCCTTCGCAAAGATGCGCTCGTTTATCCCAACGAATCCGCGAAAAAAGTTTATATTTTGCACGATGCACATCTGCTCGCTTCAGCAGCACAAGATGCTTTCTTGAAAATTTTAGAGGAACCACCGGAATTTGTAGTATTTATTTTGCTTTGCAGTGATGAGGGCAGACTGCTTGCAACGATACTTTCCCGTGTAATTCGTCTGCCGCTTGCCTATCCCGACGAAGCGGTGACAAAGCAGTGGCTTTCAGAGCAGGTTTCGGCACCTGAACAACTTTTGCAAACGGCACTGCGTGTGGCAGGCGGTAATCCGGGACAGGCACTTGCGCTACTAAGACAAGATACTCTGACAAAACAAATAAATCTCTGTGAAACTTTTTGCAAAACTCTTTTGGTTGGTACCGCGTATGAATTGGCGGCAACAAGCCATCGTTTAGCGGCGGACAAAAATGAGTTTGCGGCATTTCTTAAAATGCTGTGCCTGTATTTGCGGGATATTCTGGTTTATAAAACCACGGGTGATACTTCTGAACTGATTTTTGCAGAAAGTATAGCAAAAAACAGCACCATCTATGCGCGTATGTGTACTCGGGGAATCCCGAGTGCAATCGAGCAAATCGAGCAACTTGCCGCGGATATCACACAGGCTATTAATATAACAT
>JAZRAZ010000118.1:0-11979 GCA_045634825.1 Eubacteriales bacterium
ATCATCTGCGGGGTTTTAATTTATATATCAAGTTTTTCGATTACTTCTTTCAAAGTTTTAGCGCTGTGATGCAAGGCTTTAACTTCCTCATCGTTCAGCGGAACCATTACTTTGGCAACAACGCCTTCTTTACCCACTACATTTAGCGTAGACAAGCAAACATCGCTGATGCCATACTCTCCGTGTAACATAGTAGAAACCGTCATCGTCGTGTCAATCCCATCCAAAATACATTTGCAGATGTGGCAAACAGACGAACTGACCGCGTAATAGGTAGCGCCTTTGCGTTCAATCACGCTGGCACCGCTGCGGCGCACATACTGCTCTATCTCAGAGAAGTTGATTTCAGGATAATTGCGGATGCTGCCCCCCAAAGATTCACGATATTGTCTGATGGGAATATTGGAGATATTGGCAAGCGACCACGGAATAAAAGAACTATCTCCGTGCTCACCCAACACATAAGCGTGGACATTTTTCTGATTAATATCAAAGTGCTGGCTGAGGCAGGTACGCAGTCTTGCAGTATCCAGCAAAGTGCCGCTGCCCAAAATCTGATGTTCGGGAAGACCTGAACATTTGTAAAAAGTATAGGTCAGCACATCTACGGGATTGGCAACAATAACATATACGGCATTCGGTGCATAGCGGGTTATCTGCGGAATAATGGTTTTGGTGATATCCACATTGGTTTGTGCCAATTCCAGTCGCGTTTGTCCCGGTTTGCGAGCAACACCCGAACATACGACTACGATTTGAGAATCTTTGGCGTCGGTGTAATCTCCCGCATATACCTGTGTAGAAGCACTAAAAGGCGTGCCCTGCTCAATATCCATTGCCTCACCTTTGGCGCGTTCTTCATTAACGTCAATCAGTACGATTTCAGTAGCAATGCCGGTAACAGACATTGTATATGCAATCGTAGAACCAACTGCGCCTGAGCCGATAATAGTAATTTTTGACATTTCTTTTTTCCTTTCTTTTATCTCTTTTCCATCGGAACATATTGGTTTCTTTCTTTTACATTTTCATAGGCAGGTCGGATAATTTTACCCCCGCCAATCAGTTCCTCCAAACGATGTGCAC
The DNA here is from genome assembly GCA_045634825.1 of Eubacteriales bacterium. Classification (GTDB taxonomy): domain Bacteria; phylum Bacillota; class Clostridia; order Oscillospirales; family QAKW01; genus Firm-08. The sequence goes on from JAZRAZ010000118.1 coordinate 1,087, forward strand.
TCCATCCCACGATTCTGGCAATCGCAAACAGCGGTGTGTAGAGTTCCGAGGGCAAGTCAAGCATAGAATAAACAAAACCGCTGTAAAAGTCGACATTGGCACTGACTCCCTTGTACACCTTACGCTTTTTGCCAATGACAATCGGTGCCAGTTTGGCAACAGCGTTATAAAGAGCAAACTCTTTTTCTCTGCCCTTCTCTTTGGAAAGTGCCTGCACATATTCTTTGAGAATATCACTTCTCGGGTCACTCAGCGAATAAACCGCGTGTCCCATTCCGTAAATCAGCCCGCTTTTATCAAATGCCTCTTTGTTGACAATTTTTTCAAGATAATCGGCAATTTCATTTTCGTCATCCCAATTTTTTATATGCGAGCGAATATCGGCAAACATCTCCACAACCTTGATATTGGCGCCGCCGTGACGGGGGCCTTTCAGTGAACAAAGAGAGGCCGCCATACTGGAATAAGTGTCAGTCCCGGAAGATGTAACAACATGGGTAGTAAAAGTAGAGTTATTTCCGCCGCCGTGTTCCGCGTGTAACACCAGTGCCACATCGAGCAGTTTTGCTTCCAGTTCGGTATACTTACCGTCAGGGCGTAACATATACAAAATATTTTCGGCAGTCGAAAGATTGGGGTCAGGCTGTTGAATAAACAGTCCTTTGCCCTCAATATAGTGCTGATACGCGTGATAGCCGTACACCGAAAGCATCGGTAATGTGGCAATCAGTTGCAAACATTGGCGCAACACATTGGGAATGGACACATCGGCAGGATTTTTATCATATCCGTACAATGTCAGCACACTGCGCGCCAAGGTATTCATCATATCAGGTGTCGGCGCTTTGAGCACCACATCGCGCACAAAGTTGGTCGGCAGACTCCGATAAGAAGAAAGAATTTTTCTAAAACGGGAAAGTTCATCCTTTGTGGGCAACTTGCCGAAAAGGAGCAGATATGTCGTTTCCTCAAAGCCAAAACGGTTTTCATCTGAAAACCCATGTACCAAATCCCGAATGGGAATACCGCGATAGTAAAGTTCACCTTCGCAGGGAATGAGTTTTCCGTCTATTTTTTTATAGGCGTTGATTTCGGAAATCTCGGTAAGCCCCGTCAACACGCCTCTGCCATCTAAATCACGCAGGCCACGCTTGACCTGCATTTGCGAATATAGCGCGGGATCGATGGCAAAATTGTCCACACATTTTTGAGCATACTGCTCAATGTGAACGGTAATGTCAGAATAATGTTTATTTGTCATCCCGACCCCTCATTTCTTTGTAATTTTAATCATTATATCAAAACACCTGTCGCAAAACAAGTGAAAAATTGTAAGGAGTGGTTAATTTTGTATATATGATATATATTTTTGTGCGGCACCGGGGGTAAGATTAGACAAACTGACCGCGCGCACCTGTCCATCAGCGTCTATAAAGTAGGTCACCGGACAGGTGGTTACATTATACAGGGCAGCAATCTCACCCTTTTTATCTGCAACCACAATGTCAGCAGTAAGTTCATTTTCAGCAAGATAGTCTTTGATGTCCTTATCACTTGTTTCACCGGTGGCAACCAACACCGTCTTTACACTTGTGCCCTTGTCAGCCGCAGAAAGATTAGTTAAAAGTGTTTTGCTGTCCCCTTGCGCGCGATTAATAAAAATCAGCGCCACGCCTCCCTGGTAGTTTTGCGAAAGAATAAAAGATTTGCCGTCAACGTCGGTTGCCGTAAAATCAACGGCATCTCCAAGCGCTTTATTATCTCCCATTCTTCCTGCAACCACGAAGGCAAGCGTAATTACCAATGCTACTATCAAAATAATCAATAACACGGGTTTTACAAAGCCACTCATATTTCCTCGCATTTTTCTTCCTCTGCACAAATTATCTGTTTTTCGGTAATCAGTATATCACAGCGTATGTCGTGCTCTTTTCTCGGCACATTATCGTGTACTAAAACATCTCTGCAAAGCAACATACTTTTACCCTCAAAATCTTTTAAAAAGCGGTCATAATATCCGCCGCCGCGCCCGACACGAAAGCCCTCTTTATCCGCGCACACACAAGGAACGATACACAAATCAATGTTCTCTCCCAGCGGCGCACCAATGGGAGGCTCCGGAATACCGTAGGCACCCTCACTCATTTCCCCCAAAGAATAAATTACATACGGTGCCATCTTCCCCTGTGGTTCACACAGCGGGACACATACCGTTTTGCCTTCTCTGAGCGCATATTTGATAATGGAACGCGTATCCACTTCGTTGTTCATAGAAACATAGCAAAATATCGTCTTTGCCTGCTGAAACAAGGGATGCGTAATCACCTTTGAGGTAATGGCACTATTGCTTTTGGCAAGATAGCCACGCTCAAAATCATAGGTTTTGGCAAGATACCTGAGTTTACTTTTATTCATAGTTGTTTCCGCCTTTATGAACGATACCAAACAATCTCATTCCATTCTCACGGGTCACTCTTGCTATTTCCTCGGTAGAGGTACCACGGATAGCGGCAATCTTTTGGGCAATCAGGGGTAAGAACATCGGTGTATTGACCTCTCCCCGATGTGGCTCAGGGGCAAGATAGGGGCAATCGGTTTCGATAAGCAATCTGTCGGTCGGTACAAACTGTGCCACATCCTGCGCTGTGCTGGCATTTTTAAAAGTTACCACCCCGCCCAGTGCAATATAGTACCCCATTTTAATGAGTTGTCCCATCGTATGCACACTGCCTGCATAGCAGTGCATAACGCCCTGCACATCGGGAAACATTTTAAGAATTTCCAGCGTATCCGCCATAGCATCTCTGGAATGAATGGAAACGGGTTTTTTGAGTTTTTGCGCCAGTTCCATCTGCCGAATAAACCAATATTTTTGTTTTTCCTTGTCGGTGTCCTCCGGCCAATGATAATCCAGTCCGATTTCACCGATACACTTGACGCGTGGCTGGGTTGCCCACTCGGCAAGTTCGGCAAACTGTTCCTCATTCATATGCTGGGCAGAGGCAGGATGATATCCCACCGCCGCAAGTATATAGGAATTGTGTCTGGCAAGACGCAAAGCACTTCTGCAACTTTCCCTATCTGCCGACACCGCCATAATCGGCGCAATACCGGTCGACGCCAATTCTCTTAACAGTTCACCGCGCACATTATTCAACTGCTCATCATCCAGGTGTGTATGTGTATCAAAAAACATCAGTGAATTTTCGCTCCTATATCCAATTCATCGGCAAACAGTACTTTTACTGTGCCGTCTTTGTTGTCCCCTGCAAGTATCATTCCCTCGGAGATTTCTCCGCACAGTTTGGCAGGCTTTAAGTTGTCCACAATAATAACCTTTTTGCCCACCAAATCTTCGGGAGCATACCAAGGCGCAATACCGCTGACAATCTGACGGGGACCCGTGCAAGAAACAACCTGCAATTTTAAAAGTTTTTTACTTTTCGGCAATTTTTCACAAGCGCTGATTTGCGCCACACTTAAGGATACCTTCATAAAATCCTCTATGCCGATGATACCGACGGTATCCTCTTTTGTTTCTTCCTTTTTGGGCACAAGTTCCTCGATTTTTTTCTCCATCTCTTTAGCATCAATGCGGGCAAAAAGAATTTCTCTTTCGCCGACGCGTGCGCCCGCCTTAACACCGCCGAATGTGGCAAGTGACTCAAAATCAGAGGCGGGAGAGGCAATCTGGCGCAACATTTTTTCTGCCGTTTCGGGCAGGAAGGGGGCAAGCAATACTGCCGCAAAGCGAATTGCCTCGCACAGATTGTACAGCACCGTCGCCAGTCGCTCGTGGTCACCCTCGGGTTTGCCCAGCACCCAGGGAGTCGTTTCATCTATATACTTGTTGGCACGTCTTAAAACGGCAAAAACTTCGTCTATTGCGTCTGCAACATGCAAGGTATCCATCTTCTCTCTGGTCTTGCAAGCGGCGGTAAGGCAAACATTTTTCAACTCCTCGTCCACGCTTTCGCTCTTGACGGGCGCCTTAATTTCTCCCCCAAAGTATTTCTCGACCATAGATACGGTACGGCTGACCAGATTGCCCAGAATGTTGGCAAGGTCGGAGTTAACGCGTTCAATCATCAAATCATAAGAAATGGTACCGTCATTCCCGAAAGGCATTTCATGCAACACGAAATAACGCACGGCATCGACACCAAACAAGTCAACCAGTTGGTCGGCATACAGCACATTTCCTTTGGATTTGCTCATTTTGCCGTCCCCCATCATCAGCCACGGATGGCCGAAAATCTGACGGGGCAATTCCTCGCCCAGTGCCATCAGTAAAATGGGCCAATAAATTGTATGGAAACGCAAAATGTCTTTACCTATCAGATGCACATCACAAGGCCAGTACTTTTTGTAGAAATCACTGTGATTGCCGTCAATATCAAAACCGGGGAAGGTAATGTAGTTGGAAAGGGCATCAATCCATACATACACCACATGACCCTTATCAAATTCTACCGGCACACCCCAGTCAAACGAGGTGCGTGAAACGCACAAGTCCTGCAGACCGGGTCGAAGGAAATTATTAAGCATCTCATTTTTACGGCTTTCGGGTTGAATGAACTCGGGATGCGTTTCAATGTGTTTGATGAGTTTATCGGCATATTTTTGCATTTTGAAGAAATAGGCTTCCTCTTTGGCAGGCTTTACCTCTCTGCCACAGTCGGGGCACTTGCCGTCTACCAACTGCCCCTCCGTATAAAAGGACTCACAGGGAGTACAGTACATACCCTCGTATGCACCTTTATAAATATCCCCTTGCTCGTAGAGTTTGGTGAAAATTTGTTGCACTTTTCTTTCGTGCTCTTTATCGGTAGTGCGTACAAAACGGTCATAGGTAGTATTCATTCTGTCCCAAATCGACTGAATGACCCCTGCCGTCTTGTCCACATATTCCTGGGGAGAAAGACCTGCCTCTTTGGCTTTGAGTTGGATTTTTTCACCGTGCTCATCACTGCCGGTCTGAAAATATACATCATACCCTTCTGCTCTTTTAAAACGGCAGATAGCATCCGCCAACACAATTTCATAGGTGTTGCCGATATGAGGTTTTGCCGAAGCATAGGCAATCGCGGTCGATAAATAATATTTTGGTTTCATTTTTCATACCTTCTTTATAATACAATTATAACTATTATATTATATATATTTATATTTTTCAAGAGATAAAAGATATTGAATTTTTAAAGATAGTGTTGTACAATAAATATATTAAATGAAATAAAGGAGAAACAAAATGGATAAGACTTTTATTGTTGAAATGAGTGCCCGTCACGTTCACGTTACCAAAGAAGACCTGGAAACTCTGTTTGGAAAAGGCCATGAGCTGACCCCCAAAAAAGATTTGAGCCAGCCCGGTCAGTTTGCCTGCGAGGAGAGAGTTGACCTGGTCGGACCCAAAAAGACCATTTCCAGTGTTTCCATTCTCGGTCCCTGCCGTCCCGATACACAGGTAGAGGTTTCGCTGACCGATGCCCGCACCCTCGGCGTTGCCGCTGCCATTCGTGAAAGCGGTGATATCGAAGGAACCGAAGGCATTACCCTGAGAGGTCCTGCAGGTGAGGTTACCCTGACCAAAGGCGTCATCGCCGCTAAGCGTCACATTCACCTGACCCCAGAAGATGCCGAGCGTTTAGGCGTTGTCGATAAGGAAATCGTCGGCGTTAAGATTGAAAGCGAAAGAAGTGCAATATTAGAAGATGTCGTTTGCCGCGTCAGCCCCTCTTATGCCGCCGCCATGCATATTGACACCGATGAAGCAAACGCCGTTTGCCTGCCCAGAAATGCCGTCGGTACCATTGTAAAATAATAACTACATAAAAAGAGTCACCCTCGAGGCGCACTTCGTAAAGAAGTGCGCCTCAGTTATATTCGCCTAATGGCGAGTTGTATTGCTTCGCAGTGATATTCTTTTGGAATACCTCGCCAACGGCGAGATATTTCCAAAAGAGTGATATTGTCCTTTGGACAGTTTTAAGGCGAATATAATATCACTGAAACTGAAAGTTTCAATATAACTTTTGTTGCAAGACAAAAATATAACTGTGAGACCCGTCTCACAATATCACTACAATAATTAACTTTATATTCTTTAAGATAGGTATCATTCAAAGTATGTAACCCACTATGACACTTTCGCAATTCTTGTGCAAAGTGTCATTTATTTTGGTGGGGATAAAAAGCGAGAGAGACAACTTCTTTACGAAGTGTCTCTCTCGGGTGACTCTTTTTTATACTTTAAAAGTAAAGGTTTCCATCATTGTGACAATAAACGGCTCAAAATAGTCGTAGTTTCCGGGGGTGGCACTGTAGGTGATAAAATATACGCGCTCCCCGTTTTGCACCACATACTGCAACAGTTTCAAACTGGCATTTTCCTCTTTGGTCTCTTTTTTAGAGGAGAAAATGAGTTTATAGGCAGGTTGCCCGTCAATCAACACTTCACTTTTTTCCACTTCGGTAAAACCTGCAAACACCGACGGTAAAGAGGCATAATACTTATCAAACAATCCCTCAAATTCGCTCTCTCCAAGTTCTTCATAAGAAATAGCAAGGTTTTCTCTATATGTGTCCCCAAAGCCTTCTTGCGGGCTGAAAAATGCAACGCTGTGGCGTTCCAGGTCAACCTGTTTGCTCCAAGAGTCCGGATATTCAACGCGGAACCCAAGCGGAGAGGATTTATAAAGCACAAAACCCGTATGGGTGGCACGGTTGCATCCTGCACACAAAATCAGCACCGCTATCAGCAATAAACAAACGACTTGTTTTCTTTTCATTTTTATTCACCTTTTTGTTTTTTTCTATTTTAACAAATATCCGAAAAAATTGCAACGCTCATTTAAAAACCTGCCGATTTTTCGGCAGGTTTTTTATTTAAAGATAATTCATAGGATTGACGCGGGTTCCGTTAATAATAACCTCAAAGTGCAGATGCGGTCCCGTCGAATTGCCCGTGGAGCCTGCTCTGCCGATGGTCTGCCCTTTACTCACCTTGTCCCCTACCTGTACAAATCGGGAATTGAGATGCGCGTAAGCGGTGACCATACCGCCCGAATGTTGAATTTTAATGAGGTTGCCGTATCCGCCCGACCAACCCGAGTAAATAACTGTTCCGCCATCAGCCGCGCGAACGGGTGCATTGAGCGTTCCGCCGCGAATACATAAGTCAACCGCGCGGTGACCCGAATAGCCGTACCAACCGCAAGACACATAAGAACCTGCAAGCGGATTGGTAAGAGAACCGGAGGAACTTCCGCTTCCCTGCGAGAAGTTACCGGAAACATAACCGCCGCCCGAACTGTAAGATTTCTTTTTGGTGCCGACAGAAATGACTTTGCTGACCGGTTTTTTGAGCACGCGGCTGCTGACGACCTGTTTGCCTACCAGTTTTCCGTCAATATAGGTTGCCTCGGCAGTAACCTCTCTTTCACCTTTGACACCTTGTGTTTTCACCTTGGTCGTACCGACATACAAATCACTGCTATTTTCACGCTTTACCGTAAAATCAATGGGTTCGGTATAGGTTTCGGTTTTAACGGTTTTAACGCGTAAATAGATATCCGGCGCAGCAATATTCAGTTTCAGCCCCTCATAAATAGCCGTTTCTTTTACACCGGGATTGAGCGCCTGCAGTTGCGCCGCCGTCATATTGAATTTGGATGCAATAGTGGATAAATAGTCCCCTTCTTTACAAATGTAGTAAGCAGGATTGTCACTATCCGTTTCAAACATCGCGCGGAATGTCGCCTCATCCTTCATCATATCCGATGAGAACATACCCTTTTTAATAACAACATCCTCTACAAAATCAATGCGCGAATTGCTTTCATTTGTTTCAAACGGCGCTTTAATTTCTTGCAAAACGGTGTCAAAAAGTTCTCTGTTTTCACTTGCCGCTTTGAGTTCACCGTCAATATATAAGCCCCAGTTTTTACCTACGATTTCGCTGACGGCATTATAAACATCGGCATACAAATCTTCCTCAGTGGCAAGGTCTGCCTTACGCACTACCGAAAGAGAATACTTTGCAGGAGTTGTGAGCGCATAACTCTCCCCCTCCAGATTCAACGAGGAAATGGTTGGTTGCTCTGCCGCATCCTTGTTATCGGCATTTTCTTTTTCGGTTGCATTGACAACGACATTTTGGTGCTTATCACTTTCCTGTTTATCAGGGACAACAGTAGTATTTGCCGTTTCTGCCTTGACATTTTTGTCAAGCTGTGTCTGTATATCTGCCTCTACTTGATTTAAAATTGATTGATATTGTTGCTCGTCGTTTACATACCCGACCACATTGTCGTTAATGCTGACCTCCAGCGCAATAGAAAAGAAATTGCTGACAATCAACACCGCAATAAAACTAATCAGTCCAATGGCAGGAGCCCACCAGGAAAAATCGCGCACAAAACTTTTGGCAATCAAATGACCTAAATGCGCCGTCCACTTCACCAAATTCAATGCGGTGGCAATTACCCATTCACCGACATTACAAACGGTACGAAACCATCCGATTGTTACAATCCAGCGTACTAAACGGTACAAAGATAAAATGACCTTTTCTACATAAAATCCACAGCCGTAAATCATCACAAGCAGGATTTTGAGTATCATCCAAAGGGCGCGTAATATTCTATTAAAAGTGGTTGTTTGTTCCACGATTTTATTACCCCCCTAAAAGTTACAATTTGGTTACAACTACACAAAATCATAGCATTTTTGCCACAAAAAATCAAGTCTTTTATAAAAAGTTTACAATTATGTGTAGAGAAAATGCCCCGAAACACTAAGTGTTTCGGGGCATTTAACGCAAAAATTATGCCAGTTTATCGTAGTCCTTCAAAAATTCACGCAAGCAGTTTTCCATAATATCACAACCGCCCGCCCTGTCGCTTTCCAGATTGACAGGAAGCACCGGGTCGTGCACCGACAGGCGCATCAATAGCCAACCCGCACCTTTCTGTTTTCCGAAATTGACGCGCACGCCTTCATAGGAAGGTGTTTCAATGGTGCCAACCGTTGCTGCAAATTTTTCAAAATCAGCAAGCACCTTTTGACCGTAGGCACGAAAATCCTCTGCCAATATGTTAAGTCTTATCTCTCTGGTTTCAACGGGTCGAGGCAAATCGGCAATCATATCACCCAGTTGACTGCCCTCATTTGCAAGGCTTGCCGCCTTACAAAGCAGGCGCACCACAAGGTATGCCCCGTCATCTAAAAATCGGTTTTCCTTCAGCGCGGCGTGACCGCTGGTTTCAATAGCAAGCGGTGCTGAAACACCCTCGCTTTCCAGACGCTTTGCCTCGTCGATGACATTTTTATATCCTCTTTTAAAGCGGTGATGATGCCCGCCTTTTGCCTCAATAAAGGTTTTAAGTCCTGCACTGGTCACCGAGTCGGTCACAATGGTGCTGCCCGGCATTTCCTCCAGCAAAATGGCGGAAATGAGCGCAATCAGTGCACTGGAATTGATGGAATTACCCTGACTGTCCACAATGGCAGCACGGTCACAGTCGGTATCAAAGCAGATGCCAAGTGTTGCCCCCGCCTTAACGGTGGCTTCGGCAGTCGCCTGCATAGCGGCGGCATTTTCTGGATTGGGAATATGCACGGGGAAAGTGCCGTCAGGTGTGAGGTTGACAGAACCTTCGGTATCAGCGCCTAATTTTTTGAGAACATCTCTCTCAAAAAATCCACCCATACCGTTGCCGGCATTGACAATGATTTTTTGATTTTCAAAAGGACGCTCTTTGCCGGTATTGCGACGAATGATATCGCAAAGTTCCTCGGCATAGGGAGTCATAATATCAAATTTTACAATGTTGCCTGCAGTTTCTGCAGGCGTTACCGTTTCTGCTTTTTGCAAAACCCATTCAATGTCGCGCCCTTCGAGCCCACCCTCGCGGGTAAAGAATTTCAGTCCGTTTCTTTCCGGGGGCAGATGGGAGGCGGTAATTTCAATCGCACCGTCACAATCGCTTTCGGAAAATTTTGTGGCAAAGAACATTGCAGGGGTAGTGGCACCGCCACAATCCAACACAGTAATTCCGCCCAAAGAAAGACCCTCTACCACCGCTTTGGCAAGCGCGGGAGAACTGACACGGCAATCGTGCCCTACTGCTACCCTGAGTTGCTTGTCGGGATATTTCTCTTTTAAAAACAGCGCAAATGCCAGGGCAGACTCTCCGGCAATTTTATCGGTCAATGTGATATTTTCTCCGGTAGCAACCCCGCGAATGTCGGTACCGCTTTTCAAATGTTTATACTTCATTTTTTCCTCCTTGCCGTAATCATACGGTCATTTTCTGCAAGGTCTTTGTGCGTTTTAATTTGTTCAAATGGATGCTCGGAAAGCAAGGTCGCCACCTCTTTGGTAGTATCATACCCCGCTTCCAATACAATGTGTCCCCCAACCTTCAAAGGTGCGCGCCAATCGGCAGCAATCGCACGGTAATACATCAGTCCGTCCGCCCCGCCGTCCAGCGCCAAAGACGGCTCTGCCAGCACTTCTTTGGACAGTTTTTTCATATCCTCACTCTTGATATACGGCGGATTGGAAATCACCATATCAAACATCTCGTCGGGAAAATAACTGCTCCCCGCCAAAAACACATCCCCCTGCACAATATGGCATCGCTCCTCCACGCCAAGCAGTTTTGCGTTACGACGGGTGGCGTCCATAGCGGTCGCCGAAATGTCAAACAATGTTACATCCGCCTCGGGCAGTTCTTTTGCCAGTGTCAACCCGATGCAGCCGCTTCCAGAACACAAATCCAGTATGCGCGGTTTTTGCATGGTTTTTAAAATGGGCAGGGCATAGTCAATCAGCGTTTCGGTATCGGCACGCGGAATGAGCACACCCGGCAGGGTCAAAAATTCGTA
>JAZRAZ010000119.1:0-3642 GCA_045634825.1 Eubacteriales bacterium
AAAAAACAAATAAAAAAATAGAGGGATACACTTGCGAACTTATAATAAAAATCAGCATAACGAGAAGAGTTGATGTTAGTGAGATATAAGGTATATATTTAGAACGGCGAAAAGCAAGTGTTAATATCCCTATAGCAAACATTCCGATTACCAAAAGAAAATAGATGACGCGCAAATACGGTTGGGCTGTTGTTAGTAATATAAGCGGTACTGTTAGTATAAAATCGTTTTCTCTTTGGGCAAAGAAGGGAAGGAAAAACAGCATAATTGTACAAATATCTAATGTTCCAAAAACAGAGTAAAGTTTATTTTGTTTTTGATCCTTTTCGACAATACTAATTAATTTTTCGCTCGATAAGAGTTCATCTATGCTTACCGAAAACAAATGAGCGATTGCTTTAAGGGAATCTATGTTTGGATATCCTCTGCCTGATTCCCATTTTGAAATTGCAGTTCGAGAAACAAAAAGTAACCTAGAAAGTTCTTCTTGCGTTAGGCCTTTTTGTTTTCTGAGTTGTTGTAATTTTTCATTAAATTCCATAATGTTGCTCCTTCTTGTTTCATAGAAGTTAAGATAATTATATTGTAATATTCAACAATAGGCAAGTGACGGGGCGTCACATTTGGTTGAAATATATTTAAAAATGATATATAATGGTCGTAAAAGTGAGGTTAGTTATAATGAAAATTATGTTTGTTTGCCACGGCAATATCTGTCGTTCTCCTATGGCGGAATTCATATTTAAAAAAATGTGCGCTCAGGGACAAAGGAATGATATTGTAGTTTCATCATCTGCCACCAGTAGTGAAGAAATATGGAATGGAATTGGTAATCCTGTGTACCCGCCTGCAAAAGAAGTTTTAAAAAAGCACGGGATTGATTGTGGGAACAAGTGCGCTGTTCAACTCAAAAAGACAGATTATAATGCTTATGATTTGTTTATTGTAATGGATGAAAACAATCTGCGTAATATTCATCGGATTTTCGGGGATGATACCGAACACAAAGTTAGGAAACTGCTTGATTATACAGAAAATGGGGGAGATGTGGCTGACCCTTGGTATTCGGGCAATTTTGATAAGGCGTATGATGATATTTTCAGAGGATGCAGGGCGCTTTACGAAACGATAATACGGCTTGACTAAAGTTATATTATGTGCTTGCATAAATTTAGAATAGTGATATAATATTAATATATTGATTTTGAGATTTGTTTTGGAGGTGTCAGGATTTGAAATTTAAACTTCCGAATTTAAGATTTTTTAAAAAGAAGCAGCCAAAGGAAACGGATATTGACCCCCAAGTTTCTAAAAAAAGGCGGCGTACCAGACAGGGTCTCTGGATGCGTATTCCAATGCCGTTACGTAAAGCAATTATATCGGTTGTCGTTGTAGTTGGCTTGGTGGGTGTTTTTTCTTTGTCTGCGTTTGCTTGGTATACTTTTGAGTATTTGGATCCCACGATGGACCTTGGGAACATTGACAGTTCACTCGATTATACAACGGTTGTGTATGCAAAAGATTCAAGCGGGAATTATAAGGAAATCGAACATCTGTATCAAGATGAAAATCGCATTTGGGTAGATTTGGAGGATATTCCGGAGAATCTTAAGTGGGCGTTTATTGCAATAGAGGATGAGCGCTTTTATAAACACAACGGTGTTGACTGGATTCGAACCAGCGGTGCGGTAGTCAGTATGGCAACCGGCGGAAAAACATTTGGGGGTTCGACCATTACGCAACAGCTTATTAAAAATCTTACGGGCGATGATGATGTTAAAATATCTCGTAAGATTCAAGAAATTCGTCGTGCACTGTATCTTGAAAAAGAGTATAATAAGGGGCAGATTTTAGAGGCGTATTTGAACACTATTTATTTTGCAGAAGGATGCAACGGTGTTCAAACAGCCGCTAACACATATTTTGGGAAAGATGTTAAGGATTTGACTTTGGCAGAGTGCGCCTCTATTGCTGCGATTACAAATCTTCCTTCGAAATACAACCCCTATATCAGCGAAAAAACAAAGCAGAACAACAAAGAGCGTCAAGAAACAATTATTAATAAAATGGCTGAACTTAACAAGATAACCAAGGAAGAAGCCGAGTCCGCCAAGAAAGAAACCCTTGCATTTAAGCGCGGGACGACACAAAGCACCGATTCCAAACAAAGTTATTTTGTGGAAAAAACGGTAGATCAGGTAATTGATGATTTGGTCAAGGAGAAGGGTTACAGTTATGCATATGCCAGCAGTATGGTGTATTCAGGCGGTCTTTCGATTTACTGTACTATGGAGCCTGAGGTACAGACAATTTTAGATAATGCGTATTCCAAAACATCTACCTTTACCTCATATGAACTTGCCAAAAACAAGGATGGAGAAGTTCCCCAAAGTTCAATGGTAATCTTGAATAACTCAACTGGCGCGGTTGCTGCTTTGGTCGGTGGGCGCGGTGAAAAAACCATTAACAGAGGTCTGAATCGTGCTACTAATACCTATCGTCAGCCCGGTTCCACTATGAAACCTATTGGTACTTATGCTCCTGCATTTGAGTACAAGGTTAAAATTGACGGGCAGACAATATCACCGGGCACATTGGTTTTAGACTCCCATGTTCGCGATGGCTGGCCGGTTAACTATGATGTGGTTACAGAAAAACTAATGTCAATTCAAAACGCGGTATCTAATTCTACCAACACCATTGCGGTAAAAGTCAATATGGCTTTGGGAGCAAATAGAGCGTATAAATTTTTGACAGAAAATCTTCATGTCACTTCTATGAAACCCGGTGCAGATAATGATGAGAATTCCTCATCAACCGCACTCGGTGGTATGCACACCGGTATTAGTGTGTTAGAAATAACGGCAGCTTATGAAACATTTCCCAATGGCGGTATTTACACAGAACCTTACTACTATACCAAAGTAGTTGACAGTAGTGGTAAAATTTTGCTTGAAAAAACGCCCCAGACAAGCGTTGCAATGTCTGAATCGACTGCCGCGATGATTAATTTGCTTTTGAAAAATGCAGTTGCTGCAGGAACCGGTAGTCCTGCGAATTTCGGTACAACACAAATTGCGGGCAAAACGGGTACTACTTCTGATAGTAAAGACCGTTGGTTTGTCGGATATACTAATTATTATACTGCAGCAGTTTGGTATGGCTATGACACGCCGACCAGAATTTCATATAGCGGCATCAATCCTGCGGTCAAGGCTTGGAAAACAGTTATGTCGCAAGTTCATAAAGAACTTGAATACAAATCACTCAAAGTGCCTAATAATCTTACCGCTTGTGAGGTCTGTTCGGAAAGCGGACTGCTGCCAACAGAAGAATGTAAGAAAGCTCAAACTGTAGTAAGCGGACAATTTTTGGCGGGCGCTGTTCCTAAGGAGACGTGTACAATTCACGTTGCCGGAGACAATCAAGATAAAAACGACAAAGTAGATATGCCTGAGCAAAAACCGTCACCGGAGGAAAACAACTCCAGCCAGGGTGATAAGCCGACCGAAAATGGTAAGCCTGAACAAGGAGATAAGCCTTCGACGGAACCAACTGAACCTGAAACGCCTCCGCCTTCACAAGATAAACCATCTACTACGGAATAAGTCGGAGGCCAAGCGGGCTTAGGAAGACAACATA
>JAZRAZ010000120.1:0-13440 GCA_045634825.1 Eubacteriales bacterium
GCCCCGTTTTTCCATTTTTTCATGTAAGCTGTTTTCATCGACGGGCAGTGTATTTACATCTAAAAAAACCGTCGGGTCGCAGGTATGAACAGGTTCTACCCCGCACCCACTCCATTTTACGAAATCCTCACTTGCCTTGTCACGCACACCAATAAATGAAAACTCATTCAAGGCTTCCTTTATCGCTTTTCTTTCGCTTTCGTTTTGAACAAGAAAATCCATTCCATAACAACTTGCGGCATAAGATAATTTGCAAGCGGCAACTTGACGACCGGGTAAATATGCCGTCGGAAATCCACGAAATTTGTAATTCCATATAGCATCGCTTCCAACAATCAACACATCGTAGTTTTCATCAATGTACTTAAAAACTTCCTGTGTGCCGTCACTTATGATTTTTGACTTGGAAAGCGGCAAAGTGTCAAGATTTCTTTGAAATATCTTTGTTCTCTTCTGCATTCTTTTCAAGAAATTCGGATGGATTAGCAATTTTTTTGTTTTACCCAAAAAACTCCGTAATGTAGAATGAGCATAATATGATTTTATGGTGTAAGAATACGTTTTTTCAACTTTGGGCATACGATAATCAATAATTTCCACCGTTGCGCTCGGAAAATCTTTTTGAAGGCGCGATGACAGAGAGTATGCCTGCATAACTGCCCCGTTGTTTACACTTTGATGAAATGTTAGAATTCCTATCCTCATTTTACTCACTTTCTTAATATGTTTGCTTTTTCTTGGTTCGTCAATCCGAACAAAAGCATACAAACTCCATAAACCGTTACAAAAACGCCGCCTTTGAAAATAAATACCAACCAACTGCCTTGAATAAACTGATTTAAAGCAATCATTACGGCACCGGCAATTAAAATACAAGGAGTGATGCGATGCAATATTTGTCCGTATATTCGGAACATATTCATT
This sequence comes from Eubacteriales bacterium, assembly GCA_045634825.1. Classification (GTDB taxonomy): domain Bacteria; phylum Bacillota; class Clostridia; order Oscillospirales; family QAKW01; genus Firm-08. The sequence continues at coordinate 925 of JAZRAZ010000120.1, forward strand.
TTCAGTTTAATATGGTAGTAAATATTCATAGACAAAACACCACTCACAATGGTGCTCATTGCCGTTCCGAAAGCCGCCGCCCAGTATCCGAAAAAATGCGTTCCGACCAGTGTTAAAATCACGTTCAACAAAGCAGAATAGGCCAGGGATACGGTGCGGAATCGCATCATATTTTTTACTTTCAGAATTGCCAGACAAGCATTGACAATCAATGGGACGGTTACGGGAATCATTAAAATCAGTGCCAAAAAATAGCCATCTTCAAAGCCATCTCCGAGCCATAAACCAAAAAACTCCTGCCCTAAACACACAAATGCACCCATCGCCGCTCCAAGTACAGCCCACTGCGCCCGACCAAACTTGATTACGGTATTTTCCAAGTCTTTGGGGGATGCACCTGCATAAATTTGGTTGGTGATGCTTGGTAAAATGACATTTGAAATTGCCAGAGCGCAATTTTCATACATATTGAATATTTGCAACGCAAAGGAATACACCGTAACTGCCGCCGTGCCAATCACTGCACCAATCACTATGTTATCCACATTCCCATTAAACTGCACAATCAATGATTGCACAAACAACAAAATGGTATATACAAAAGATTCTTTAAAAACCGCTTTGTCCCAAAAATACAGTTTGATGCGATGCTTAAGACAACAGGTAATGTACAAATACTCCGTTATAATCGTAATAACCTCAACAAACAAGGAAATGCAAACAATTGTAACCGCATTTTGTATCAGTGGCAAAACCGTCAAAAATAGAAGGATTTTGCCTGCCAAGGCACATATTTTTACGGTATTGGTAAATACAAACCTGTTATATCCCGCTATTATGCCAAAAAACACATTTTCAAAAATATGCATCGCAACATAGATAATCAAAAGAATAAATATCTGTTTGGCGCGCAACATTTCTGCTGTTGTGAATGTATTTGAGTAGGTAGCATCCAATGTAAAAAACAATCCGACTCCTACCAAAATCATACCTATGGAAAGTATCAGGGCTTGAATAAAACACATAGCAGAAAAGTTTTGGCAATTTTGATTGTCTTTCTGCGCTCGGTATTTTGCCAAAAACCGTTGCATTGTACTCCCCAGCCCCAACTCCATAACCGAAACCGTTGCTGTTAATGCGCCCATCGTTTTATAAACACCGTATTCACTTTGACCTATCGTGCCCAACAGAAAAGGCATAATAATCAAGCCATACAGTGAATTGGCAACAATAAGAACATAGGATAACAGTGCTCCCCATTTTACCTCATTTCGTGCCATCCGCCCACGACCTTTCCAAATCAATATTTCTCATCGAAATAACAAATTTCGGTACTTTCAATATAATTGCCCGGAGAGCATAAACAACCTACAAGTTGCATTTGGAATAATTGAGAATGCAGATGCCCATTAGTTTTGTTCTTTTTCCTCATCTGCACAAACAAACTCTATCGCATCCGAAAATCCACTCACCATATGATCAACTGTTCTATTCTCGTCATAATGTTTTTTCGCATTTTTGCCCATTTCAATATAAGTTTCCGGGTGTTCGGAACAGTCAATAATAACAGCTGTCATTTCTTCAAACGAATCAAGCAGAATACCGTTTACTCCGCTTTGAATATTCAGCCTTTCTCCACCGGTAATAGCATTCTTATGAGTCACGAACGGAACCCCATATCCAAACGATTGGAGCACTGACAGACCCGCTTGATCCGGAGAAAAGCAAGCGATGGCTCGCATAAAATATTCCGACAGTATTTTCTCGTCCTAAACCGCACCGGTCAAAATTATCTGATCTTTGAATCCGTGAGATTCCACCCATTCCTTGACCGCTTCAGCTTCTTCCCCATCACCCACGATGACAAGCTTGGGTAATTTCGGATTTAGTGCGCTTGCTTCATAATAGCAATTCAATAATTCAAATATTTTTTTAGCTTTATAAAGCGATCCCACAAACAAAATGCAATCCTTTTGGCATTCTTTGCTCTGCAAAACCTGAACCGTATTGTTTGCGACAAAAAGTTTGTTTTTGGGAATTCCCATTTGTGTGTATTTAGAGATAGGATACTCAGAATAAAATAGCGCAGCATCTGCTTTTCTTATGAATTTGCTAAACCGAATTGCCGTCAGTTCATCCTCATCATATCTGACTTTGTATCCGGCAGATACTCCTATTCCCCAATATATCAGTTTAAACTTTCGCGGTATAATATTTAAAAGGCGAAAATAGAGATAAGATGAGTCGAGCATACATATTACAACATCGTATTTTCTCGCCAACCTATAAATGTTCTTCGTATGGATATAAAATCGAAATTTACGAACAGGAATCCGCATCGTTTTAAATTCAGCGTCCTGCGGAGCCTGCCCACCGGAATAAACTACCGTCAAATCCACTTTTTTCGCAAGTTCATTAAAAATAGGCACACGATAATTTGGAATAACACTTTGAAAAATCAATACTTTTTTCATTGCTCACTACCATTTCTTTCCGACACCGTACTATATAATGTCAAATATGATTTATATTTTTCATACTTATCAAACTGCTTTGCTCTTTTGACGCAAGCTGCCGCAGTATACGGCGTAGTTGAGCAGATTTTAATAATCTCTCTTTCCATTGCATCCACATCATCACACGGCACAACGCTTCCACAAGTTTCATCCAAACTCTCCGGACTTCCGCCCGTATTGAAGGTTATAACCGGTGTTCCGCAAGCAATTGCCTCGATGTTGACCGTAGGAAAATTATCTTCTCGTGTCGGGTTTACATATACATCGGCTGCTGTATATATTTTAGCAAGTTCCTCTTGATTGGTCGTTCTATGAATTGAAATAATATTTTTGGGCAAGTAAGTATCCATCGCTTCATTGGTACCGATCATTACAATTTGATATTTGTTGCCGTCCAATCGTTTGAAAAGCTCCAAAAATACATCCAATCCTTTTCGCTTTCCCCAATCAAAAGCAACACCCAATATTATACTCTTGCCTTCGGCAATTCCGTATTTTTCCCTGAAATCGCTTGGCGTAGGCTTGAAAATCGAAAGATCTATACCGTTATGAATGACTTTCACCGGATATTCTTTTAAGAATGATTGCTGCACAAGGTCAGCAAGCCATCTCGACGGCGTGACCAAGGTCATATTCTCAACTCCGCCAAACCATTTCTTTTTCAGCGCATAAAGATTCTTGGAGCGATCCACATATGTTTTGGGATATTTCTGATACTGCAGACAACTGTGACACCCCGTTTTCCACTTTTCACATTTTACGATGTCAAAATGGGGACAATGTCCTGTAAACGACCAACAATCATGTAATGTCCATATAACAGAAATTTTATTTTTTTTAATATACCGAAATAATACGGGCAAATGAATACAAAATTTATGAAGATTATGCAGATGTATAACATCCGGTTTCATTTTTTTGAACCAACGAATCAGTTGCTTGGTACCGAAATATGAGAAACAGCCATTATAGCCGGTCACCTTCCCTAAGATTGTATGTAATGTGTTTTCGGCATAACATCCATAATAACGATGATTTATAATATCTTTTTTCTTGTTGCACTGTGGATCGTATGCTCTGGTTGTAAAAGCTTGGGCATCGAATCCCTGTTGGTTTGCCAATTCGGTGATTGCACACATAATATTGCCTGTACTTCCCACTTCGGTCATATTTACAGATGCAACTCTTATTCGATTTGACATACCCACATCTCCTTTTGATCAATTAAAATTTCTTTACGAAACAAAAATTATAGATCTATCAGTGCTGTTACGAAGCGTGTTTATGCAAACACCTATCGTAAATAAAAAATACGGCTCCGTAATATAGCTACCGGAAAGCATCAATTTTGTTACAATCATAGAAATCAGCATTACCACAAACAAAAGATTTTCATTCTTTGCGGAATGCTTGATGGTTCTGATAAACAAAACAATCATGGCCGCAAACAATCCGCCGCCGAGATATACACCAAAGTCGCACAACAATTCCCAGAAAATGTTGTGGCAATAACTGCCGTCTAAAATCACACGGTCACCCATAATACCATACCCCAAAAACGACCGTTGTTTTACCGCTTGTATGGTATTGTCAAGCAAGAGTCCTCGTCTGACACTTACCGATAACTCACCCTCCAGCGCAAAATCAAGAATTCTGGAACTAAATCCAATGCTTTCAAACCATTCACTTAAGCCTTCAAGCACAACAGTCAGTAGGCTTTGGGAGGAAAGGAGCAGCAAAACTGCCGTGGTCAACACAATAAAAATGATGCGAACAAACAATTTGCGCGAGCGCATTACTACGATATAAATACCAAGACACAAGAAAAGCAGTGCGGCAAGCAGCGGACCGCGGGTTCCGTAGGTCAGTATCAGAAAAATACCAAAGGTAGCCGCCAGCCAATTCCAAATGCCTTTTTTGTCCAACGCCCATACAATCAAAAACATAACGCTGGGCAGCAACTTATATGCAGCATCCATATTATATTCGCCGGTCAGACTGCCCGCGCCAAACAAATACATCTGATAAACAAACTTTGTTGCAACACCGGCAAGCGAAGCAATAAAGAGTGTTTTTTTACATTCTTCATAGCGACAGGCAATCCCCACAAAATACATCGGGAGTACATACAGAAATATTTTTCCCAGTTGTTCCTCAATGTAAATCTGATTTGCGGGGTAAAGAAGATAAGAAAACGCAACCATCAGAACACAAGCAATGATAAAAAGCAAATCCGTTGCCCGTACTTTTTTGAATATATACGGCAACGACAGTATCACCATTATTGCAATCAAAATGGGAACCAAAAAATCATATGCTACTCCGATAATCGGCAGTCTGCGGAAAATCTGAGCAACATACTGTAAGACGGTATGCTGTGTCCAGACAATCAGCAGCAGTATCTGGAAAAACAGATTGCAAATCGTTTCGACTTTAATCCATTTTCTGTTTTTCCCCCGCACGACTCTCTTGATACGCCTTCTATCACGCGCGTTCCACAAAGCCTGTTTTTGCTTGTCCAAGAATTTCTGAAAACTCTTGACCGTTTGCGCACATTTATTTCCAAAAAGTTTTTGAATTTTTTGAGCCACATATGTACAGCCGGCGTGCAATAACCAGCCCAATATCATTGATATCTTAAAAAAACATCCAAGTGTTCTTTTCGTCTGTCTGCGCTGTCTTCTGCTTTTGAGGTGTTGCGTTTGTTGCGATACAAACTCAAGTATTTTTTTGGTTTGCATCAGTCTGTTTTTCTGTTCACAGACAAACGCGTGCGCCTTTTTGCCCATTTCTCTCCTCTTTTTCTCGGAAAGCCGGCAAATGCTCATCAAAGTTTCTGCCAAAGTTTCCGGAGAATCATCGGCAGGATAGGTAATATATGAATCGTATTCATCAGGCATACCGTCCAGTTTATACGCTACCACGGGTATGCCGCTTGCCAGATACTCCATCGTTTTGGAGGGGAAGGAATATTTTGTAAATTCCTCGTTGTTCAAGCGCGGATTGACCAAAACGGTTGCATTCTTCTGCAACCAGAGAACCTGTTCTTGTTTCATCTGCCCTTTAAATATGATGCGCTCATCGCGTTCTGCGGCAGTGCGGATTTCCTGCTCACTGTCTCCCATTCCGCAAATCACCAGAGAAATATCAGGGTCAGGTATCTTTTCAAAGGCTTCTATCAAATGCAAAACGCCGAATTTGCGATGCAGTGTGCCGGTATAAAGAATTGTTTTGGCACTGCTTTTTGGCTCCTCGGTTTCGACAGTTTGCTCCGGGGCAATCCCCTCCATTACACAAAACGGTTTGGTAATGTGCATATATTCCGCCATATGCTCGGTCAACAATACAAATGAATCGACGCAAGACAACAGTGAATATGCCGACTTTGATTTTTGCCGCACAAACAATTTGCTGAGTATGCTTACTTTAGAGGAAAGACTGGACATATTTGGCAGGTCTGCCACAATAGCGCATATATGCAACCCCTCAAACTGTTTTTTGACGCGGTTTACAGCTGCCAAAAACGGCTGGGACAGAGTGTAAACAAATAAGGTTTTGGGTTCTTTGGTGTTGCGGCACCAATTTCTCAGTGCCTTCTCCACCGCCTTGGCTTTAAAATAGTTACGAATTAATTTCACATTACAAAAAGGCAGATTCTGCCCGTTTGTATCAAAAGCAAACTTCGGCACGAAGGGGTGCTCATAGTACTGCGGATAACTGTCACAAGGTAAAATATTAAAGAGTGCTATATTCCGACCCAAATTTTCACACAGTCCGCGGTATATATTCCACTGCAATGCACTTGCCGCATCCTGCATGGTATTTCTGGTTTGATTGTAAAATTCCTCACGATACTCTTCCGGTATCAGCGTTGAAAGCATTGCATATTCCATAAGTCCCCCTCCTTTCTTTTGGAAATTTATCCGTGAAAAATAGCGGTTTTAGATGAACCGCTGTATATAGTTATACGATTATATTATAGTTATATTATTATCTTTTGTCAACAAGAAGCATAACAATAATGATGGCAAAAACGGGCGAAAAGACTCGAAATTATTACGATTTTTTCAGCCCCGTAATACTGCCACGACAAAACCAAAGCGGAGTGAAATTCACTCCGCTTTGGTTTTTAGTTTTGTTCGCTGATAAATTTGTCAATAGATTGCGGGTGCTTTGCGACGGGTTCGGGAAACTCTTATATTGACATTATTTTTTGCTTGTAATATAATGATGCGGTTGTAAAATTTTGTCGGTTGGTGATGGTTTGAAAGTTTTAAGATTTATAAAGAAAAATGTCGTTTTTTGTATTGCGGCTTTGGCGGCGGTTATTACTTGTTTTTTGGTGCCGCCCGACAGGGAGTATCTTTCCTATTTTGACTGGAAAACGCTTTCTTGTCTGTTTTTGACCTTAGCGGTCATTTGCGCGCTGCGGAACATCAAGTTCTTTACCATTCTTGCGCGCAAGCTGGTAGCATTGGCAGGCAATCTGCGCTCACTGTTTTTGTTGCTTATCATCATTACTTTTATAGGGTCTATGATTATTGCCAATGATATGGCGCTGATCACTTTTTTACCGCTTGGATATTTTGCTCTTTCTGTAACAAAACAAGAAAAATATATGGCATATCTTTTTGTACTACAAAACATATCTGCAAATTTAGGCGGTATGCTCACCCCATTCGGAAATCCACAAAACCTCTATTTGTATTCCTTTTTTAATATTCCGACAGGTGAGTTTTGCAAAATTATGCTTCCGGCTTTTTTGCTTGCCGTTTCACTTTTGATGATTGCCTGTTTGCCTATCAAACCTATTAAATTTTCGCTCAAAAATGATTTTTCGGAAAAATTGAATGTCAAAAAGACCATACTTTATTGCGGATTGTTCTTCTTTTCTATTTTGATTGTTTTCAGGGTCATTCCTTTTGTTTTGGGACTGGTAATTATCCCGCTTGTTCTTTTCTTTGTTGACCGCGATAGTCTTAAAATGGTGGATTATTCTCTGCTGGCGACTTTTTTCTTTTTCTTTATATTTGCAGGAAATTTGGCAAGAGTGGATATGATCAATTCCCTTATTTCGTCTTTGCTCGAAAAGGATACCCTGATCGTTTCGGTGCTGACTTGCCAATTTATCAGCAACGTTCCGTCGGCAATTTTGCTTTCACGGTTTACAAATGATTATCCGGCACTACTGCTGGGTGTTAACATCGGTGGCACGGGCACTTTGATTGCTTCCCTTGCCAGTCTGATAACATTCAATGAATTTAAGTTGTTGCATCCCGAACAGACCAAAAAATACATAAAAATTTTTGCGCTAACAAATGCGGTATTTCTCATAATTTTAACAGTGGCCGCCAAACTTTTTTAGGAAACTATGCTATATCAATAACAAAAGCGAGGTACAAAACCTCGCTTTTGTTATTGATTGTTGATGATATTTTGGGCGTAGCGCACGCCCTCCATAGCGTCTTTGGCATATTTGTCGGCGCCGATTTTATCGGCGTACTCTTGTGTCAAAACCGCTCCGCCGACCATAATTTTGCACCAGGGGGCTTTTTGACGGAGTTGTTTTATCGTTTCTTCCATTTCGCCGACGGTAGTAGTCATCAGCGCACTCAGGCCGACCAGGGCGGCGTGATGCTTTACTGCCTGTTCCGCGATTTTTTCGGCGGGAACATCTTTTCCCAAATCCACAACATAAAATCCGTAATTTTCAAACAACAATTTCACTATGTTTTTGCCGATGTCGTGGATATCCCCGCGCACCGTTGCAATCACAATGACATCGCTTTGGGTTCCCTTTTCTTTTTTCGGCATAGCGGATTTTATCACTTCGAAAGCGCTTTTTGCCGCCTCTGCACTCATAAGAAGTTGGGGAAGGTAAACGGTTTTTTCCTCAAAACCCTTGCCCATCATATTCAGTGCGGGAATAATGTCATTATTGACAATTTCCAGCGGAGGCACGCTTTGGAGAAGTTGCTCTGTCAGCACGGCGGCTTTTTCTTTAAACCCTTTTATGATGGCATACTGACATTCCGAAGCACCGGAAATGTCACTTGTTTTTACGGTATCTGCCGGCTGTTGACTGACTGCAAAAGAGTTTGCCACCTCAATGTATTCACCGCAATTTTCGTCCAGTCCTTTGAGGGCATTATAGGTATAATACACTTTCATCATATCTGCCGAATAGGGATTCATTATGGCGGCAGAGAGTCCGTTTTCAAGCGCCAATGCGAAAAAGGTGCCATTGATTGCATCGCGGTTGGGTAATCCGAAAGAAACATTGGAAACACCTAAAGAGGTGTGACAACCCAGTTGTTCCTTGATGGTTTTCAGGGCAGACAGAGTACTTTGAGCAGCAAAGTTGTCCGCACTGATGGTCAGTGCGAGGGTATCAAATATGATATTATTTTTTGTAATTCCGTACTCTGCCGCGGTTTTCAGTATTTTTTTGGCTATTTCAACTCGTTGCTTGCTGTTTTGGGGGATGCCGTTTTCATCCAGCGTCAGCGCCACTACAACTCCGCCGTATTTTTTGACAAGCGGAAAAATCGCCTCCATACTTTCTTTTTTGCCGTTGACGGAATTTATCATCGCCTTGCCGTTATATCGGCGCAGGGCTTGTTCCATAGCGGAAATGTCGGAAGTGTCAATTTGTAAAGGAAGGTCTATGACTGCCTGCAGTTCGCACACAGATGTCCTGAGCATATCCACCTCGTCAATTTCGGGCAGACCGACATTTACATCGAGAATATCCACGCCTTTTTCCTGCTGACCGACCGCTTCGGATAAAATATAATCTATATCATTTTCAATGAGGGCTTGCTTGAATCGTTTTTTGCCTGTGGGATTGATGCGTTCCCCTATCAATATAGGCTTGGCGCCAAATTCCACGGTATGTGAATAAGAGGAAACCACCGTCAAATTTTTGGGCGTTATCGTCAGCGGTGCAAGCGCATGGGTTTTTTGATATACCGACTGAATGTATGCAGGGGTGGTACCGCAACATCCACCTGCCAGACGAACCCCTTTTCGTATCAGTTTTGCAATCTCGTCAGAAAATTCATCTATGGTGATATCAAAAACGGTTTTGCCGTCTACGGATTTGGGGAGTCCCGCATTTGGTTTGAGTATGACGGGAACAGATGCCCTTGCCAGCATTCTTTCCACCACATCTCCGAGTTGTCGGGGTCCGAGAGAGCAGTTGGCGCCCAAAGCATCGACGCCCAGCCCCTCCAACATCGCCACCATCGCCTCGGGGGTTGCGCCTGTCATCAGTTTGCCGTCCTCATTATATGCATTGGAAACTAAAATGGGCAAGTGACTGTTTTCCTTGGCGGCAAGAACAGCCGCTTTGGTTTCATAACTGTCGTTCATTGTTTCTATGAAAATGATGTCGGCGCCGTATTTTACCCCAAGTTGTACGGTTTTGGCAAAAACACGCACTGCATCTTCAAAATCAAGGTCACCGAAAGGCTTTAAAAGTTTTCCCGTAGGACCGATGTCCAGTGCGATAAATTTTTCCTGTTCGGATCGCGTCGTATCCTTTGCGGTTTTGGCATTGGAAAGAGCCGCTTTGATTATTTTTTCCAGTTCGTCATCGGAAAATTTTAGTGAGTTTGCGCCAAAAGTATTGGTACAAACAACATTACTGCCGGCATCAAAATATGCCCTATGAATATCCGTTATGATTTGGGAGTGGGACAAATTCCACATTTCCGGCAGTTCCCCTATTTTTAATCCTTGTGCCTGCAGTAAAGTCCCCATACCGCCGTCAAGATAAACGATATTATCTTTTAGAAATTCTCTGAAATTCATACTTTCTCCTCTGCACATACTCCAACAAATGCCGTAACGGATTTTGAGGGGGACATCAGCAAACTGTCGTTCAGTGTAATGCCCATTTTTCTCTCACAGTCTAACACCGAAAAAATATCGCGTTGAATTGCAAGCGGCAAATCACCGTATCCGGCGCTGAAGCGCGGTCTTGTCTTACCGTACTGCTTTTCAATATCCGCACAAAACATATCGCAAAGCGCTTCCGCCCGTTCGGCGCCGATTGCCTGCAAAAGCACTGCTTTTGCAGGAGAAAGTCTGCTGTATTTTGCAATCAAGCGGTCAATTTCTATGCCGATGGTGGCGGCAAAAACAATCACCTTGTTGCATCCTGCCAGATTGCCTGCTAAATTTTTTGAATGTACACTGAAAATCCCAAAATCACAAATATCTTGTTTTACATCAACGGCAAGTTCACAGTAGCAAACATTATATTTGATTAAACCGCATATCTCTTTTTTACATTCGTTTAAAAGAAGAAGGGTTTGCTTGGTTGCCCCGCTTTGAGCATATCTCAAAATTTGTTGCTCACAAAAAGGCGGCGCAGGGTATGTTTTACTTAAAATCATAACTTATTTTCCTAATATATCACTGAGATTATCGTGTATTTTTTGAGCAACATCCGGCTTATTCATAGAATATACATGCACATTTGTGATACCGTTTGCATACAAATCAATAATCTGGTCGGTGGCATAGGCAATTCCTGCCTGTTTCATCGCGGCAGGACAACTGCCGAATTTATCCACCAAACTTTTAAAGCGTTGCGGCATAAACGAACCGGAAAGTTTTATAGCCCGCTCAATTTGGTTTGCATTGGTGATGGGCATAACACCGGGAATGACCGGCACCGTAATCCCCGCCTGCCGTATTTTATACAGAAAATTATAAAGCAAATTATTATCAAAAAACATTTGAGTGGTTAAAAAATCGCATCCTGCATCCACCTTTTCTTTAAGATATTTTATATCTTCTGTTTGTGTTGCACTTTCAGGATGGATTTCAGGGTAACACGCCCCGCCGATGCAAAATTCAGGGTCTATCGACTTGATTTCCTTGACCAGTTCAATCGCGTGATGGTAATCCTGCAAACTGTTCTCAGCCACAATATCTCCGCGTAGCGCCATGATGTTTTGTATCCCTGCATTTTTAATAGCAAGTATCTGCTCACATACGGTTTGCTTTGTGGAAGACACACACGTCAAATGTGCCAAGGACGGCACATTGTACCTTTCTTTGATTTGTTTGGCAATTTCAAGCGTGTACTTACTTGTTCCGCCACCTGCCCCGTAGGTCACACTCATAAAAGCAGGGTGAAGTCCCGCTATATTTTCAACCGCTGTTTTCACACTTTCAAAAGCGGTATTGGTTTTGGGTGGAAAAACCTCAAAAGAAATGGATAGGGTATCTTTTTTGAGCAAATCAACTATTTTCATTTTTTACCCCTTTCAGAAATAACTATATTACGGCTATTTATACCTCGGTAATATTATATATCGAAATTGCTGTAAAGTAAATACACCCACCATAATTAAATATCCCACCGTAATGGGAAAGTGAGAAGAATAGAGGCTTGTGTTATAATAGGGCAAACCGCCTAAAACCCGCATAAACACTAGGGTTTTCGCTAGTTTGCCCTATTGAACACAAGGGTGTCAAAAACGGTTTTTTGTCGGTTTTTATACATATCAAAAGCGAGGTGAAATCACCTCGCTTTTGAATATTATAATTCTTCGTTTTTTGAAATTATTAGTTCAACGGAACTATCTTCAAGCGAATTAAATTCATCCAAATGAAAATGTGAACCGCTTGGAACTTCTTCTTGCGCCAACAATAACAAATGGCGTGCCAAGGACAAAAGCCCATCTCGATTTGCTTCTATGGTAATCGTATCGTATGGTGTTGATGTTTTAATTTTATAATTATCATCCCATACAAGTTCGATAGCGTCATCGTATTCGGGAATATTGATTTTAATTTCTTTCATAAAATCACCGCCTTTAATTTATTATAACACAATCAGTCCAAAAAGTAAATTCGTGCAGTATAAATCTCCTCAAAATACAGATAACAACAACACAATTTGAAAATTTTAAGAAATAAAGCCTCCCTTGTGCAAAGGGAGGGGGACCGCTTGCGGTGGAAGGATTGTAAAAAAGAAACAATC
>JAZRAZ010000121.1:0-3541 GCA_045634825.1 Eubacteriales bacterium
CCACAGGTAAAATGCGTATGTATCAATGAAAATCGCAAAAAAACCAACGTGATTTTAGGAGAAAATACTCATTTTCTCACCGAGCGCACCTATATTGTTGATTCTCTGCTCAGTAAAGAATTTGCCATTTCCCCCGCATCATTCTATCAAGTAAATCCCGTACAAACAGAACGGCTTTATCAAAAAGCCGCCGAACTTGCCGAAATTGACAATACACAAACCGTACTGGACCTTTACTGCGGTATCGGCACCATCGGCATTTGCACCGCCGCGGATGCCAAAACACTGGTCGGCATTGAAATTGTGCCCCAAGCGGTTGAAAATGCAAAAGCCAATGCCCAGCGCAACGGACTGCAAAACACCCGTTATCTTTGCGCTGATGCCAAAAACGGCGCGGCACAGTTGATTGCAGAGGGCTATCATTTTGATACTATCATCATTGATCCCCCAAGAAAGGGCTGTGATGCCCCGACTCTGGAAGCGCTTGTCACCCTATCCCCCAAGAAGTTAATTTATATTTCCTGCGACCCTGCCACGCTGGCGCGGGATATTAAAATGCTGACAACACATGGTTTTTCTTTACAAAGTGCCACACCTGTTGACCTGTTTCCAAGAACAACGCACGTGGAGACAGTCTGTCTGCTGTCAAGAAGATAAATAAGAATTTGGCGGAGTCGTTTTGTATAGTGGCTTTGTAATGATTGTTAGATTAATGAAACAGAAAGGACTATAATACGATGAAAATCAATTGGATAGAAGGATTTTGCATTAAAATTGATGCTAATGAAAATGAAGTTGTGATTTCTGCAAATAAAGAGGGACTTCTTTCTTTGGCTGAAATATGTAATACATTAGCAAGTAGTGATATTAAAGGAGAGCATGTTCATTTAGATCAATATAATTCATTGGAAGATGATTCTGTCGAATTAATAATAAGTAAATTATAGATTTGAATTTGTTCAATTAGACCGTGGATATGTTCCCTACAACAGTCGTAGTGGATATGTTTCCGACAACGTATGTTAGCAATTCCATTGCTACGACCCATATAGAAACGGTATGTCTGCTGACAAAGAAATAAATTTGTGTCTGGAGAAATAATCATGAAAAAATATATAAGCATTGTGTTATGCCTTATTTTTGTACTCACTTTATCGGCTTGTGGCGGAAATATAAGTAAAACAAAAACAAAGCCCGTTGATTCAAAACTTTATTCCGAGCAGGAGATTTCTGCTGCTATTGATACCATCAAAAAAGAATTTAAACGCAACTGGAACGGCTGTACCCTTACGGAAATTTACTACGCCGGAGATAAAACCTCCAAAGATTATCAGGACTGGGCGGACAGAAACGATGCGGATGAAGTAATTGTTTTACTATCGTCATTTGATGTAGCCCCCTCCGGTGCAGACGGTTCTTTAAATCCTGCCAGTACCTACAATAAGTGGAATTGGATACTGGTCAGAAAAGACGGAGGACCCTGGCAACACGTTGACCACGGATATTAAAATAAAGGAGTCTATTCAATGAAGCATCTGTTTATCTTCAACCCACGCGCCCTGCCCGAAGGCAAAACACGCGACAATCTCCTTGCTAAAATTGAAGAAAAGTGTAGCGGCCTTGACTATGAAATTTATTTTTCCGTTTCAGGTAAAGATGCAGAGGACAAAGCGCGTGCATCCTGCCTTGAAAACGATGAAATTTGCATTTATGCCGGCGGTGGAGACGGTACCATTCGACAAATGGCGCAAGCAATTTATGGTTTTGATAACGCCATTTTAAGTACCATTCCGCTTGGGACGGGCAACGATTTTGTGCGCAACTTCGGGGGCAGAGATGCTTTTATGAAACTGGAGCACATCACCGACGGACAGGTACATCAAATTGATTTGATTAAAGCAAACGACTACATATGCATCAATGTTCTGAACATCGGGTTTGACGAAAGTGTTGTTACCCGAGTAGATAAATTGCGCGGACCTTTTATGAATCACTCCCTTGCCTACACGCTGGGCGTGGTATTTGAATTTTTTAAATTTCCAAAAGAACAACTTTGCATCACTTATCCCGACGGTTCGCAGTTTACCGACCCGTTTGTTTTGACATATGTTGCCAACGGCAAGTATTACGGCGGCGGTTTTTGTGCAGCATCCGAAGCCGTTCTGGACGATGGACTGGCAGATATTATGACCATTTATCCCTTACCACGCACCTCCTTTTTGCGCCTGATTGGTGACTATAAAAAAGGAACACTGCTCGGCAAAGAAAAATACCGCCATATGTATCGTTTCCATAAAGGAAATAACATTCGTATGGAAAAAGACACACCATTCCGAGTCAGTATGGACGGAGAAATTTTCTCAGTGGACGCACTGGATATTCAAGTGCTGCACAAAGCTATTCGTTTTAAAGCACCCAAAGAAGAACTTTTATAAAAATCAAACGCTGAGTATCCTGACGACCTTGCATTTTTCTTGTTCACTCAGGCTATAGCAAGAAATCTTAAAAATGAGTTAAAGCAGTTGAATGTTTTTTGATTTTTTGATATAATTTTCTAAACAAAGGAGGTGTAGCGTATGGAACTGAATGTTTGTCTGCTCAATGATTCATTTCCCCCGGTGATAGACGGTGTATCCAATGCAGTAATTAATTATGCCGATATCATTCAACAACAATATGGCAAAAGCACAGTGGTTACTCCCAATTATCCGGGCACGACAGATGATTACTCATTTCCCGTCATCCGCTACCCCAGTATTAATACCACGAAAAAATTACGCTATCGCACAGGCAATCCTTTTAATTCCAAAATCCTAAACCTTTTGGAACAGCAAAATTTTGATATTTTGCACTCTCACTGTCCTTTTGCTTCGGGCGTATTGGCAAGAACACTTAGGGAACGCATCAATGCACCGTACATTCTTACCTATCATACAAAATTTGATATTGAGATTGCCACCACGCTTGCCTCTGAATCACTTCAAAATATTGCAATGAGACTGCTTACCAATAATATTTCTGTTGCAGATGAGATTTGGGTAGTCAGTGAAGGAGCAGCGCAAAGTCTTAGAAATATCGGTTATCAGGGTGAAACAATATTGATGGAAAACGGCGTTGACCTGCCCAAAGAAAAAGTCTGCCCTGAGCGTATTCAAGCGCTAAAAAATGAACTTGCTTTACCGGATGGGGTCCCCGTGTTCTTATTTATCGGCAGACTCCAATGGTACAAAAATATTCGTATAACACTTGATGCTTTAAGTGCACTGAAAAAATTGGGGCGCGATTTTCGATTTTTAATCATCGGAGATGGCACCGATAGAGAAGATATGCAGGCTTATGTAAACGAACTGGATTTGCAAGACCATTGTCAGTTTTTCGGCAGTATTCAGGACAGAGAGCGCCTGCGTGACTTTTTCTCCCTTGCTGACCTGTTTTTATTCCCATCGACTTATGACACCAACGGTCTGGTGGTCAGAGAAGCAGCGGCGTGCGGACTTGCCAGCGTAATTGTTGAAAAAAGTGGCGCTGCCGAGGGCATTGT
>JAZRAZ010000122.1:0-3872 GCA_045634825.1 Eubacteriales bacterium
CAAGGTATGCAGTATTTTCTCGGACGGGGACTGAGTCGCGCAACCATTACCAAATTCGGACTTGGCTTTGCGGCAGACAGTTTTACAGATTTGCGGGACCATCTGCGAGAAGCAGGCTTTAGTTATGAGGAAGCATATGAGGCAGGTCTGCTCATAAAATCGCAAAAAAATGGTAAATATTACGATAAGTTCCGTAACCGAGTGATGTTCCCCGTGATAGATGTCAGAGGGAATGTGGTGGCTTTTTCGGGTCGTGTGCTGGATGACAGTAAACCTAAATATATGAACTCACCCGAAACCCTGCTTTACAAGAAAAGTCAGACGGTGTTTGGCCTCAATCTTGCCAAAACCAATACCGACGGCATTATCATTTTAGTGGAAGGCAATCTGGATGTTGCCAGTCTCCATCAGGCAGGATTTATCGGTGCAGTAGCACCTCTGGGTACAGCTTTTACCAAAGAACAGGCACGCCTGCTTTCAAAGTACGCCAAAACCGTTGTGGTTGCTTTTGATATGGACAAGGCAGGTATAAAAGCGACCGACAAGGCGATTGAATACCTCAAAGAATTGGGCGTAACGGTACGCATTTTGCAGATGCAAGGTGCCAAAGACCCCGACGAGTTTATCAAAAAGCACGGCAGAGACCGCTTTGCTATGCTGATTACCGGTTCTAAGAATCCGACTCAATATGCACTGGACAGGCTGCGTGACGGCGTAGATTTAAGTGATGTGACAGCGCGCACTGAATATATTCGTAAAGCGGTGGCATTGCTTGCGCAGATTTCCTCGGATGTGGAGCGGGAAGTCTTTTGCGGTATTCTGGCAAAGCAAACCGAACTAAGTAAAGATACCATTCAACTGGAGGTCGGACGGGCAAGACGAAAACTTGTTTCCCGTGTCAAACGCGAAATATTTGAAAGGGAATCGTTGCCGAGCGTTGACCGTGTGAATCCACAGCGTTCTCAGAACCTCAAAGCCGCTAAGGCGGAGGAGGGGATTATCGCACTGCTTTCCCATTCTCCCGATAAAGCCCTGTGGCTCAAAGAACAAATGCCACCCGACCTGTTTATCACCGATTTTAACCGCACCGTATATGAGTATTTTCTGGGTAAGATTGCCGAAGGAGTAGCACCCGAAAATATGCTTAGTGCACACTTTGAGTCTTCTCAGATGGCACGTATTATGCAGATACTCAATACACAGACGGTGGGAGAGGACATTTCGGCACAACTGCAGGATTATATCCGTACTCTGCAGGCAGAGCATACCAATAAGCAGGACATTAAAAATATAAGTCCTCAGGAGATACAACAAAAATTAAGTCAATCAAAAAAGGAGTTTTAAAAATGGCAGCACCTATTGAGAAAAAAGTATTAAAAGATTTGCTGGAGGCAGGTAAACAAAAGGGTAGTCTTTCCAATAAGGAAATCCTGCAGGCTTTGGACGATGTGGCGCTCGAGCCCGAAGAAATGGAGCCTTTTTATGATGCTTTGGAAGAAGCGGGCGTTGAGATTGTAGACGATACACTGGACGACCTGGAAGCACTCAATGTAGATGAAATTGATGTGCAAAATAACGAAGAACAAACTCCCAGCGAGTCCTCGGTTGACTACGGTGTAGTTGACGATCCCGTTAAGGTTTATCTTAAAGAAATCGGCAAAGTTCAACTCCTTTCTGCCGATGAGGAAATCGAACTTGCCAAAAAAATGATGGAAGGAAGCAAGGCGGAGGAATTGATTGCCGAAGTCGAAGACGAGGAAGAAAAAAAGTTTTTGCAGAAAAAAATCAATGCCGGCAAACGCGCCAAAAACCGTTTGGCAGAAGCCAACTTGCGACTTGTCGTTTCGATTGCCAAAAGATATCTCGGCCGCGGTATGCAGTTCCTTGATTTGATTCAAGAGGGCAACCTGGGTCTTATTAAAGCCGTTGAAAAGTTTGACTATGAAAAGGGTTATAAGTTTTCTACCTATGCAACTTGGTGGATTCGTCAGGCAATCACTCGTGCGATTGCCGACCAGGCACGTACCATCCGTATTCCTGTGCATATGGTAGAAACCATCAATCGCGTAATGCGCGTTTCTCGTCAGTTGGTGCAAGAGTTGGGTCGTGACCCCACCAGTGAGGAGATTGCAAAGGAAATGGGTTATCCCGAGGACAAGGTCAGAGAGATTATGAAAATAGCCCTTGACCCCGTTTCTCTGGAAACCCCCATCGGTGAGGAAGAAGACAGCCATTTGGGTGATTTTATTCCCGATGAAGATGTGCCTGCTCCCGTAGAAGCCACGGCACACATTATGCTCAAAGAACAACTTTCCGAAGTGCTGGGCACCCTGCACGAAAGAGAAGCCAAGGTACTGGAACTCCGTTTTGGACTGGTAGACGGCAGACAGCGCACGCTGGAGGAAGTCGGTAAGGAATTTAACGTTACCCGTGAGCGTATCCGCCAAATTGAGAGCAAGGCACTTCGTAAACTGCGCCATCCCTCCCGCTCCAAAAAACTCAAAGATTTCATCGAAATGTAAAGAAAAAGCGTTGTGGCCATGGGTCGTACGCTTAAGGATAGTCAAAATATTTCGTCCTGCTAGTTTTTCAGCAGGACGATTTTGCTATCTTTTTGTTGATTTTAGTCGAATATAATTGTATAATACAATTAAAAAATAGGAGGTTGAAAGTATGGGAGCGGGAGCGATTGTTTTAAGCGCATTAAAAGCAGTAGGAAAATGGGTAGCGCTAAACCCGGATATTGTAATGGATGCTGCCGATAAAGTAATTAAACTTAAACCTGAAGATAAGGTAAACCAATTAGGCGCAGCAGTAGTAGAACTTGATCAAAAAATTGATTCAGAAATAATTCTTGTTCGCAAGCAGTTACGTACTATGAAGATTATTCTTTCAGTCGTGTCAGCGGTATTAACATTAGCAATTATTGCAATTATTTTACTCGCTATAAAATAATATGATTTTTTATTATAATGTGATGTTTATATTAGTGGGTTTTAGGTTTTCTTAAAAAGTGGAAAATGTGATATACATTTACCTGCTTGTTACGGTATGGGACAAATATTAAACGGATGTGTAGAATTCTGCACATCCGTTTTGCTGTCTCAACATAGAACATATTAAGTTTTTGGGAATGGTGTTTTGCGATATATTGCTCCGCAATTCGATATATTTTACTTCGTAAAATTCGATATGTTTACCTTGCCGTAAACGCGATATGATATAAATCCAATCTTGTCCGAAGGACATATCGAAAGGCGCAGTCTTATATCGCACCGTTAGGTATATCGCAAATCCCGAAAGGGATTTATATCGCTGCGTTGTATCCTTACGGGTACAACGCCTATGCCACAACGCTTTTTTATGTAGTTTTACAGTTTGTCCCAAACGGTGATTTTGTCACCTTTGACAAGGTAACTGGTGCCGGTGGCGATTTTTGCCATCGGTGTGTCACTGCGAGAATCGGAATAAAAACTTTCGATACTTCCATCGGGCAGATACTTGTAAAAACGGCTCACTTTTTCTTCGCCCCAACAGTTTTCACCTTCGTATTTCCCCGTCTTTTTATCTACGCGCGAGGCGAGCAGATGTGTAAGTCCTAAACGCTTTACAGCGGGCGTGAGCAAAAATTCGGGGGAGGCGGAAATGATAATATCATCCTCTCTTTTTTGCTCTAAATACCAACCTTTGATGTTTTTAAAATGGGTGTTCCAGAAATCTTCGACCAAAGCATCAATATCTTTGACGGCGGTAAAGTAGGAATACAACTTCTCTTTAAACTGCGTTTTGCTTTTAATGCGAAATACCTTCCATAGCAAAGCGTTCCAGCCCCATACAAAAACGAAACGCGCAAGTGCGGGCCTACGCTTTAG
>JAZRAZ010000123.1:0-1165 GCA_045634825.1 Eubacteriales bacterium
TATTTTAACTATTATTTTTACCCTATGTTTATTTCTTTTGTACAATTTAGACAAATTACACCCCAAAATGCCGTTAAACCGCATTTTTTAATGTAAATTTAAGGTGACTTTTTAAGATGTTTCATTTATACTGTAATTGTCAATAATATTGTGACAAAGGAGAAACACTATGAGTTTTGTATTACACACCGATTCCGGTTGCGATATCCGTGCTGAACAGTTAAAAGAATGGGGCGTCAGTTTCACCCCCCTTTCCTTCCGTTTTGACGGAGAGGATAAAAACTATACCGAAGCCGACCTGCCCATCAAGGAATTTTATGATAAAATGCGCGACGGTGCCGTTGCCAAAACCTCTGCGGTCAATGTTGCAGAATTCAAAGAGGCATTCCTGCCTTTCTTAAACGAAGGGAAAGACATTTTGTATCTTGCCTTTTCTTCGGGTCTTTCCACCACCTGCAACTCCGCTATGATTGCCGCAGGCGAACTTTCAGAGCAGTTCCCCGAACGCAAAATCATTGTAATTGATACCCTTGCCGCCTCCGCGGGACAGGGACTGATTGTAAAACTGGTACGGGACAAAATGGTCAGCGGTGCTTCTATCGAAGAAACTGCCGCCTATGCCAAAGAAATTGCACCCAAACTTGCCCACTGGTTTACGGTAGATGACCTGGTGTATCTCAAGCGCGGCGGCAGAGTGAGTGCTGCGGCGGCATTTGTGGGCGGTGTGCTGAACATCAAACCCGTACTGCATGTCGATGATGAAGGACATCTTATCAGTATGGCAAAGGTCAGAGGCAGAAAGCCCGCCCTTTTGGCACTGGTCAAGAAATTCGGTGAACTTGCCGAAAACCCGGCAGACAGCACCGTCTTTATCAGCCAGGCAGACAGTATGGAGGATGCCAAATTTGTGGCAGATGCCATTGAAAAGCAATACGGCTCTAAAACCGAGATAATCACCGATATCGGCGCCGTCATCGGTGCCCACGCAGGCCCCGGTACAATCGCCCTGTTCTTTATCGGAAAAGAAAGATAAATCAATTAAAAGCGTTGTTTCCGTTTTGAACTGCCCCAATTTGTGCAGACAGCACAAAAAAGCACCATATGGTAGTTTAAATTAAAATTCAAGCAACATACTGACTTCTCTTTTCAAGGGGAGTCAGTTTTG
>JAZRAZ010000124.1:0-5775 GCA_045634825.1 Eubacteriales bacterium
ATGAAAATTTAGATTATATATTCACCAAAAAGAAATATGATAAGGAAAATACTTACGCAGAATTAATCAATGCTTGTCGTAAAGATTTGGAAGATAAAACGAAAAAAAATAATACACTTTACAACACCGCAATTGAAAGCGCTATAGAAACTGTAACAGCAATTACAAAACCATTTGAAAAACAACTTGAAGATGGTAAGACATTTAAAATTATATATATTGATGATTATGAAAAGGAGGCAAAATAATGAAACGGATATTTTCTATATTATTAGTCCTTGCATTTGTATTTTGCCTTTCGTCTTGTTCTAAAAAAGCAAATGCTAAATTAGAAGTCGAGGATATTCACGCAATATGTGAACTCGCTACAATAAAATGTACTTATAACAACGTAGCACAAATAGATAAGAAGAAAGACAACATTTTTCAGAAAGATAGAAAAATGTGGATTGAGTATGAAGGTGAGGTAACCATAGGCATCGATATGTCTAAACTGGAAATTAAAATTACTGGTGATACAGTGAATATAAAAATGCCTAAGGCGGAAATTTTATCTATCAAACCCATCTATAATACGCTTAATGAAAAATCTTATATAACTTCCGCTGATGGAATCATTGTTAAGAATAAAATTACAACTGAAGAACAAGAAGCTGGTATAATCAAAGGACAATCAGAAATGGAAAATGCTGTTAAGAAAAATACCGCATTATTCACTAGAGCCGAAAATAAAGCTAGAGAACTTATTGAAAATTACATAACAAAATTAAGTGATATTATAGGGAAAGAGTATAAAACAAACTGGAAATAGTAGGGGTGATTTTATGGCAAAAAGTAAATGGATATCATTTTTTCTATGTTTATTCTTGGGTTTCTTTGGTGCCCACAAGTTTTATGAGGACAGAGTTTTGCTCGGTGTATTGTATATCTTCACCGGTGGGTTATTTGGAATTGGTGTTATTGTTGATTTAGTAATATTGTTCTTTAAACCAAATCCTTACCATCCATAAATAAAATAAGAATCCTTAACCGTAAGTGTTGCGATACTTGATTTTATGGTGTGCGGTTTGGGTTGACTATGAACACTCGCATCAAACAAGCAGTTCTGACCGTTAGGTCGGGACTGCTTGTTTTTTGTTGTCGGAAAAAGTGTGAACCTGCGAGTGAGTATATTTACACGTTTGTATATCTCCGGCAAAAATGGAAAAAGTATATAGTAGAAAATCAACGGAGGTAATTTTATGTTTAAACACGAAAAGATGCTTTTTCATCCTGTGGCGGTAGAAAAACCGAATCCGCAGTATGCGGCGCTTTTACAGGAGCAACTTGGCGGCGGCAACGGCGAACTTAAGGCGGCTATGCAGTATATGTCCCAAAGTTTCAGAATCAAAGACCCTGAAATCAAGGATTTATTCCTTGATATTGCCGCAGAAGAACTTGGTCATATGGAAATGGTGGCGCAGACCATCAATCTCTTAAACGGACACGATGTGGATGCCCAGCAGGTGCCGTCAGGTGAAATTCAGTCCCATGTACTTCTCGGACTGAACCCCGGACTAATCAATGCTTCGGGTTACTCCTGGACGGGCGATTATGTGACGGTTACAGGAGATTTATGCGCAGACCTGCTTAGCAATATCGCTTCTGAACAGCGTGCAAAAGTAGTTTACGAATACCTTTACCGTCAGATTGACGACAAAAAGGTACGCGAGACCATTGACTTTTTATTAAACCGCGAAGAAGCACACAATCAGATGTTCCGCGATGCATTTAACAAGGTGCAAAACTCCGGCTCCAACCGTGATTTCGGCACAACCAAAGCCGCTAAGATGTATTTTTCCATGTCAGACCCCGGCCCCAATGCATTTGCCACAAATGATACAAAACCTGTTTCTTTTGATAAGTAATATTAAAACCGCTGAAGTTTTACGCTTCAGCGGTTTACAAATCATATTCATCCGGGTCAAACCCTGCATCCTCCAGCGCTTCGCGGCGCTCAAAAGGGTCCATTTCTCTGAGTTCCTGCACATCAAGACCGGCAGCCATCAGTTCACCCCTTTTTTCATCCTTTTCTGTCTCGATAAATGCGCGAAAGCGCGCTGCCCTTTCAAACGCATCCAAATTACCGTCCTTGTTAAAATCAAATAAACTCATATTTTTTCTCCTTTTTTACTATTATGAGTTGATTTTAACACGCGGGATGTCCAATAAAACGGACTTTATTCGTTTATTTCTGACGGTTTTTCATCGTCAACGCAATATAAAGTGCATAGCCGCCGGTAATCACCGTAAGGAAAGCGGCAGACAGCAGGCGCATCTTGTCCGTCGCGTTTGCCTCGTTGGCAAATACGCTCAGGGCATTGAAAATGCCGTGCGCTAGGATACAAGGAACCAAACTTTTGGTTTTGCAATACATCATCACAAACATAAAACCTGCAGCGGTGGCATAGACGACCTGCAACAAATTGGGCAAAAGTTCAGCACCCGAACCGTTGAACAGATTAATAATGTGCCCGATACCGAAGGTAACGCTTGAAACGATAACGGCAACTTTAAAGTTGTCCTTGCGCATCGCTTCAAATAACAGTCCTCGGAAGATAACTTCCTCCAAAAAACCCACACAAAACATACTTAAAACATAAAGCACCGTTTCTAAGATGCCATAGTTTAAGGTGAGTCCGTACCAGAGGTTTACGGTAGGCATAATAAAAAGCGGTATGTAGTACAGCATACTGCGCGCCGAAGTTGTCGGACGGCAAAGCCCGTAGGATGACAAAAGACCACCTGTTTTTAAAAACGATAGTAAAATAACGGATAAAGCCAGTCCCACCGCAAATGTAACAGACTTTTCCACACCAAGCATAACTGAAAGCGCATCTCCTGCCGACATCAAAACACAGTAGGCAACAATCCACATTACCGCAAATAAAGTATTATTTTTCTTATGTAGACTTTTGAGCATATGTTACCCCCTCTTTCAAATGAATAGTAGCATAAATCTGTCTTTTTTTCAACTACTTCTTGGTCACCTTAAGGTGACAAGTGTTATCCGAACCTGCCTCAAACCCCTGAATTTCGGTGCTTTTCGCCCTTTTTTCTTTGAAAAGCGTCAGCTTTTCTGCAGAAAAGAAGAACAAAAATCCCCACAAATTTCCCGACTTTGAGGTCGAAGATTTTAAAAAGTGCGGATTTTTGTCCAATCAAGGCATAAAGCGCAGTCCATACGGCAGTATGGACGAGCATTTTAACGCCGAGTGGGCGGAAATCCGCCTTTTTAAAACAAGGTTCGAATGACGCTTGTCACCTTATGGTAAAAAAATCGTGTCTGAATTTTCAGACACGATTTTTAAGTTATAATCTTTGGGCGATTGCTTTAAGGAATTCTTCGGTACCGACCTTTTGTTTATTTTCAAGAGTGGAAAGCAGGTAAAGGTCGCCCGTCATAATACCGCTTTCGATGGTATCAATGGTGGCTTTTTCCAGTTTGTCGGCAAAGGCGCACAACTCGGGTGTTTCGTCCAATTCGCCGCGCTTTCTCATAGCGCCAGTCCAGGCAAACAGGGTGGCAACACTGTTGGTGGAGGTTGCCTCACCTTTGAGGTGTTTGTAGTAGTGGCGCTGTACCGTTCCGTGTGCGGCTTCGTATTCATAGATGCCCTCGGGGGAAACCAAAACACTGGTCATCATCGCCAGCGAGCCGTAAGCGGTAGCAACCATATCACTCATAACGTCACCGTCATAGTTTTTGCACGCCCAGATGTATCCGCCGTCACTGCGGACGACTCTGGCAACGGCATCGTCAATCAGTGTATAGAAATAGGTGATGCCAGCCGCATCAAATTTATCTTTGTACTCCGCATCAAAAATCTCCTGAAAAATGTCTTTAAAGCGGTGGTCATATTTCTTGGAAATAGTGTCTTTGGAGGCAAACCACAAATCCTGCCCGGCATCCAGCGCAAAGTTAAAGCAACTGCGGGCAAAACTGGCAATACTTTTGTCGGTATTATGCATACCTTGGATGATGCCGTCGGTATCCTCAAAATTGTGGATAAGGGAGCGGGTTTCGTTGCCGTCTTTGTCGGTGCAGACCAGTTCGCATTTACTTCCGGCAGGTACCTGCATTTCGGTGTTTTTATAAACATCGCCATAGGCGTGACGCGCGATGGTGATGGGCTTGGTCCAGGTGGGAATATAAGGGGTGATGCCCTTGACTAAAATGGGGGTGCGGAATACCGTGCCGTCTAAAATGGCGCGGATGGTTCCGTTGGGAGATTTCCACATTTCCTTTAAATTATATTCTTCCACGCGTGCGGCGTTGGGGGTGATGGTGGCGCATTTGACGGCAACACCATATTTTTTGGTTGCCAGTGCACTGTCGATGGTGACTTGGTCGTTGGTTTCATTTCTATGTTCCAGCCCCAAATCGTAGTACTCACTTTTCAAATCCACATAAGGCAAAATCAGAATATCCTTAATCATTTTCCAGATAACACGGGTCATCTCGTCGCCGTCCATTTCAACCAACGGCGTTTTCATTTGAATTTTAGCCATAACGGTTTCCTCCTTAATAATTGTATACAATTATACAATCGTATATTTGGTTTGTCAAGGGGAAAAAGCAGTTGACTTGGAAATATATAAAACATATAATGGTTGAATAGGAGAAAAAAGATGATAGAGTTACTTTTACAAGACGTGACGGAAATTCTTTCCTCACCACGACTGCTTGCCGCCAATGCCGTATCGGTTGTGGCGGCACTTTGTATGATTGTTGCCTGCATCGTTTCAAAGCGAAAAACGGTGTTTTTGTTGCAGGGAGTGCAGTGCGGACTGCTGTGTGTTACCCAACTCATTCTCGGAATGTATGCGGGACTCATTACCCTTGCTATCGGCTCACTTCGCAACTTTTTAACGGCATTTGATAAAATGAGTGCTCGACGCACCGTCTTTTTTGCGATACTGATTGGCGTGGCAGGTGCAAGTGTTAACTATATAACACGCGGAGGGCTTATCGGATTGCTTCCCGTTCTGGCAACGGTGATTTACACTTTTGGATGTCATTATCTGCTACGCCCCAATCTGCAACGGCTGAACATTTTGGTAAATATGCTGTTGTGGATAGGGTATTCTGTGAGTGTACTGGATTTGGTGACAGCCCTGACCGATGCCACCACCGCACTGGTAGATATCGTTACCCTGTTGGTTGTTTTAATCAAAAGAAAAAAGTTCCTACCGCGGTAGGAACTTTTTTCTTAGATGCAACATAGGATGAGATATGGATAAAATATCGATAGCGGCAATATTATGTCTATATTCATATCTTTGGGCGCAGGATTTACCGGCACCGAACACAAGTTTTCGGAACATTGTAATGCGCTTGCCCCAAAGTGATGAGCGCGTTTTGATTTTACAAAATGCGCTTACGCGTGATGAAACTTTAGCACAAAGTCGCATCGGCGGAATTTATTATACACAGACAGGCGCGCAAGCATTCTTTTTTATTACCCCGAATGATGAGATTATTTTGGTTTATCGTGGCACGGGGCGCGGCGAGTGGCTGGATAACGGACAAGGATTATCGGGGCAAAAAAACATTGATACATATGATTGTTTCGGGGTACGGCACAGCATTTCATATGCCAGCGCACAACAGGTGCAGGCGCTGGAACTCTTTTGTCGTTGGGCACAGGCGTATCATTGGAAAAACATCACCGTGACAGGACACTCCAAAGGCGGTAATAAGGCACACTTTGTAACGCTTTGTTCGGATATTGT
>JAZRAZ010000125.1:0-1117 GCA_045634825.1 Eubacteriales bacterium
TGACGGTTATCCCAACAACATTCCTTTGATTGTAAGCGAGGACGGTTACGGCAGAAACGAGTATATCAAAACCACCAAACCCCTTGTCATTGTCACTGCCCCAGGTCCCGGAAGTGGCAAACTTGCCACCTGCCTGTCCCAACTTTATCACGAGCATATGCGTGGCATCAAAGCGGGATATGCGAAATTTGAAACCTTTCCCATCTGGAATTTGCCACTCAAACACCCGGTAAACCTTGCCTATGAGGCGGCAACGGCAGACCTCAACGACCTGAATATGATTGACCCCTTCCATCTGGAAGCCTATGGGGAAATGACGGTCAATTACAATCGCGATGTCGAAGCCTTTCCGCTTTTAAAGGCGATGCTGGAGCGCATTTTAGGGGAAAGTCCTTACCAATCTCCCACCGATATGGGTGTCAATATGGTGGGCA
The DNA here is from genome assembly GCA_045634825.1 of Eubacteriales bacterium. GTDB lineage: Bacteria > Bacillota > Clostridia > Oscillospirales > QAKW01 > Firm-08. The sequence goes on from JAZRAZ010000125.1 coordinate 435, forward strand.
ACTGCATTGTCGATGACGATGTGGTTTGCGCCGCCGCCAGACAAGAGATTTTGCGCCGTTATTTCAAGATTAAGTGCGATAAACTGCTGGGCACCGTCAATCAGAGTGCCGTGGTGAAAGCCGAGAGCATTATGCGGCAGGCAAAGGTGAGCACAGACGACCGCGCCGTCGTCAAAGCGGCACTGGAGAAAGCCGAGGCGACAGGGGCGCACGCCGTTGCCTTTGAACTGGCAGACGGCACCTTGGTTACAGGCAAAACCAGCGTACTTTTGGGAAGCGTTGCCGCGGCACTGCTCAATGCGATGAAAGTTATGGCTGGCATTGAAGATGAGGTACTGCTGATTGCGCAGGCACATATCGAGCCGATTGTCAAACTCAAGCGGGAGATTTTCCATTCGGCATACTCCCATCTTGATTCCAATGAAATGCTGATTGCCCTGTCTTCATCGGCAGGCGTCAATCCCTTGGCGGCAAAGGCACTGGAGCAAATTTCCAAACTCAAAGGCACCGAAATGCACTCCTCGGTAATGCTGTGCGATGCCGATGAACAGGTGCTCAAAAAACTCGGGGTCAACTACACCTGTGAACCCGTCCGTCGTGCTAAAAACCTTTACTAAAATAAAAAGTGTGGAAACTTTGTTTCCACACTTTTTTTGTTATTTTTGGATTTCTTTTAAATCGTA
>JAZRAZ010000126.1:0-7662 GCA_045634825.1 Eubacteriales bacterium
CTTGCCGCTGCCAAGCAAAGCGGCAGGGGACTGGTACCCGAGGTTTGCCCGATTATCAATATCGGGCAAGCCATTGAACTTTTGGCAGAGGAGCCTTTGTCATTTGTTTGCTATGAAAAGGAGTCCTGTAATACCATCGTAGATTTGCCAAACGCTCAAAAAATTTCTTTTTTGATTGGTTCGGAAGGTGGCTTTGCTGACGAGGAATGTGCTCTTTGGCAAAGTAAAAATATCCCGTCGATAACGCTTGGCAAACGGATATTGCGTACCGAAAATGCGGCGGCATACGTGTTGCCGATGCTGGCGTATAAATCACAAATTGAGGAGAAAAAGAATGGCTAAAAAAATGGTGAAATACAACGCTGCGGAAGTGCATATTACGCACAGCGTAGTGGGACTGTTTCTGTTTTTACTGATTGCATTGAGCATCTGGGGTATTCGCAGGCTTCATTTGCTGACAGGATGGGCAATCTATGTCAGCGTCGGACTGCTCGCGGCAGTGACCGTATATGTCGGTATTTTGCGGAAAAAGCAAAAAGTACAGGGCATTTCCTTTCAAAACACTATCTGGTCAATGGATTTTTGGTTTTACCTGTCTTGTGCCGCGCTGGCAACGCACGCGATTTTGATGGTTTCATTGCCTGTAGAGTGGTGGATTTATACCACGCCGATTGCCTGGGTGTTGTTGGGAGAGATGTATGTTCTGTATGTTACTGCCTGGGACCAGGGGAAAAAGTTCCGCTATTACGGGTGGTTTTGTGCCATTACGGGAATCGGCGTTTTGTTGAACTATCAGACGTATTACAATACAATGCAGAATTTTATTTCTTTCCGATTTGTTTCGCAGTCCTTGGCTTTCAAAATCGGCTGGATAGGTCTTGTAATATTATCTGCTGCCCTTTGGTATTTTGGCAAAAAGAAGGGCACCATCTGGCGCTTTGAAGGGGTAACGGCTATTTTTGCACTGTATTGGTTTGTGTTACAGCAAGGATGGTTGAGCGGTAAGGCGGCTTCGCTGATTTGCGGCGCGTTGATACTGATACATTATATATGTCTGCGGATAATGCGACATATGAAGATGATTTCGTAAAGATGAGTTTACATAATTGCGGTTGAAAACCCTGTGGAAAAAGTGCAAAACTGTGGACTTTTGTCTCAAAAACCCCATAAAATCGACCTTTTTGCTGTGGAAAACTCGGGGTTCATAAAATTATATAAATATCAAAGTTACAAAACCATGTAAAAAAAACTTGCAATCCTTGGTGTTATGTGATACTATATTTTATAGCATTTAGATATAGAAAGGTGATAAAAATGACAGTTGCACAAATTATCTTAGGCGCAATCGCCATCGTTCTTTCCGTTGTAATTATGGCGGTTATTATGATTCAACAGGGTAAGAATGACGGTCTGGGCGCAATGGCAGGCGGCTCTGCTGCAGATGCACGCTCTTATTTCAATAAAAATCAAAATCGTTCTCGTGATGCGATTATGAGCAAGATTACCATCATCGCCTCCATCATTTTGGTGGGCGTCATTGTTGCAATGAATCTGCTCGGCTAAACTTTAAAAAGTAAACTAAAAAGGAATCATCCGCGGATGATTCCTTTTTTATTTTGAAAGCAAACAGAAAAATTTTATCATTTGTTCGGGGGATAGTTCTTCTGCTCGTGCAGTTTGTGGAAGACTAAGCATATCAAGGGATTGCGCAATTTTCTCCGCCGTAGTGTCAAGAGATTTTGCTATCCCTTTGAGTTGCTTTCTTCTGGCAAGAAAAGCGCGGTTTACAAAGTTTAAAAAATCAGAAATTTTTTCGTCACAAATACCGATGTTTGCTTTAGGTGTCAGCCGTACTACCGTGCTTTCAATATGCGGTGGCGGCACAAAATTGTGCGCGGCAACATTGCAGATAATTTCAATATCAAAAAGTGCCTTGGCGCAAATGGTGGTGGCGCGGTATTCTTTGCTTCCGGGCTCGCTGAGCAGACGCAGGGCAACTTCGCGTTGCACCATAATAACTGCGCGGTCAAACAATTTGTGCTGCTGCATCAATCGGTCTAAAATTTTGGTGGTGATATAGTAGGGCAGATTGCCGACGACAGTAAATCGCTCTCCCCCGAAATGATTGGCGGCAAGAATTTGAAAATCTGCCTGCAACACATCCTGCAGATGCAGAGAAAAATTTGTATGCGGCACCGTTTCTTTTAAAAGCGGCGGCAAACTGTCGTCAATCTCTATGGTTACCACTTTGTTTGCTTTTTGGCAGAGTAAATCTGTTAAAAGTCCCACTCCTGCACCGATTTCTATGATATTTGTAGTTTTGTCCTCCACAGAGGCAGAAACGATTTGGTCGAGTGTGTTTTTATCAAACAGAAAATTTTGTCCTAAAGATTTCTTTAAAATTTTACCGTTTTCGGAAAGGATGTTTTTGATATAGTCGGCGCAATATTTCATAATAACTCCTTTAAGAAGTGCTTTGAAAATATCATACACCCGTTTTAATGTTCTGTCAAAACTTTTTATTCAACAGTTACACTTTTGGCAAGGTTGCGCGGTCTGTCAATGTCGCAACCTTTTTCCAGCGCCACATAATAAGCCAATAGTTGCAGTTTAACTGCAGCAATCAAAGGGGCGGTCAGTGCGGCACAAGGGGAAAGAGTGATTTTGCGCTGAGCGTAAGCACCGGTGTCTATATCCTCATAGGTGAGAACGGTGATATCAGCGCCACGGGCACCGACTTCTTTGAGATTGGAAATGGTTTTGGGCAGGCGTTCTCGGTCGGTCATGATTGCAATTACGGGGGTATTTTGTGTAATTAATGAAATAGTACCGTGTTTGAGTTCTCCTGCCGCATAACTTTCCGAGTGAATATACGAGATTTCTTTGAGTTTGAGGGAACTTTCCATTGCCAGAAAGGCATCTTGCCCCCGACCCATAAAAAAGATGTGATGAGCATCTTTATAGGCTTGTGCCAACTTTTTTGCTTCGTGCTGAAAAGAAAGAGCGTTTTGAATTTGGGTAGGTAATGCCTCGAAGGCGACCATTATATCCTTGTATTCTTGCATCGTCAGTTTTTTGTTTGCCAAGGCAACGGCAAGTAGTTGCAGCAGACAGACCTGACAAAGATAAGCCTTGGTGGTAGCGACGGCAATTTCGGGGCCTGCCAGCGTATATAGAGTGTGGTCGGCAAGCCGTTCTAAAGAGGAACCGCGCACATTGACGATGCCCAGGGCTGATACATTGTGTTCCTTTGCAAGTCGCATAGCAGCAAGGGTATCTGCCGTTTCTCCCGACTGGGAGATGGCAATGACCAAATCTTCTTTGTGCAAAATAGGGCGGTCATAGCGAAACTCCGAGGCAATATGCACTTGCACGGGTATTCTTGCCAGTTTTTCTATGGCGTATTTTCCCATCAGTCCTGCGTGATAAGCACTGCCACAACCGACGATGTGGATGTTGCCTTTGACATCAAAATCAAAGGCTTCGTTTCCGAAGATGGTAAAATCGTTTTTGTAGTGACGAATGGTTTGCAAAAGAGCCTCGGGTTGTTCAAAAATTTCTTTGAGCATAAAATGGGCGTGCCCGTTTTTCTTTGCTGCATCCTCTGTCCAATCTGCTTGTAAGAGTTGTTTTTGGATGAGGTCTCCGTCGCTATCGACAAAACGGACACCTTGCTTGTCGATGATAACAAGTTCGTCTTGCTCCGGTAAATAGTATTGACGGGTAAAGGGCAAAATGGCTGGAATGTCAGAGGCAAGAAAAACGCCGTCTTTTTCTATTGCGACAATGAGGGGAGAGGATTTTCGCAAAGCATATATCACATCGGGTTGGTCTTGAAAAATTATACAAAAAGCAAAAGAACCCTCAAAAAGTTTTGCAGCCTTAAAGATGGCGCGCACAGCGTCCCCTTCATAAAAGGCATTGATGACGGCAGCGGCAATTTCACTGTCTGTATGGGAAAGCGGGTGTGGGTGAAAACGACTCGCAAGTTCCTCGTAATTTTCGATGATACCGTTGTGCACCAATGTGACCCGCCCGACCTGATGAGGATGGGCATTGATATCACTGGGCTTGCCGTGCGTTGCCCAACGCGTGTGGCCGATGCCACAATGCACCTGGCCGAAGGGTATACTTTGCGTTTTGTCTGCAAGAGTCTGCACCTTGCCTTGTGTCTTGATGATTTTGATTTGCCTGTCATCAAAAAGAGCCATGCCGGCAGAGTCATAACCTCTGTATTCCAAACGCTTTAATCCCTCAATTAAAATGTCGGGCGCCTGTTTTTGTCCGACATAACCGATAATACCACACATATTGAACACCTCTTTTTAAAATAGCAACTACTTTTTACAGTAGCCTCTCTTGCTATTATATACAATTCTATATCAAAAAAATTATGCAATATATACAAAAGCAATTTTGCGCTCGATGTTGTCATTGACTTTTGTATTTATTTTATATATAATTTTATTAACTATTATTAGGTCTTTTAATTTTGACGCATTTTCAGGAGGTAAAGAACATGAAGAGCATCAAGCGTATTTTGGCAATGGCATTGGCGCTGGTGATGGTTTTCACTACGGCTTTGGGAACATTTTCTGTTTCTGCAGCTGCGGGAGTAACCTGTAGTCAGAGCATTGTTGTTGTTGATGACGACTTTGCAGGTCAAGAAAACGGAGCCACCGTTTCGGCTACCGTTGCCGGCACAAAATATACCGGAAAAATGGGCACAACTGCCTTTGCCACACTTAAGGCTGCATATGATGCAGTGGCAGCGGAAGGCAGTATCTATGTTGCTGCCGGTATATATACTGATGACTTGCCGATTGATAAAAGTGTTAATCTTTACGGCAACCAGATGGGCATAAATCCAAATGATGTTTTGGATCTGAGCCAGTCTGCTGGCGGGCGTGCTGCAACAGGAGAGCAAGAAACTATCCTTCAAAATACCTTGATTTATTACAAAAAGTTGGGCGCAACTGATGTAGTATCCGGTATTCTCAAAGTTGCTGTTAACGGTTTTGCAATTACAGGTGATTCCGCAATTTATCTGCGCGGTAATCGTTACAGCGGCGCCAGCATCAATGTGTCTTACAATGTTTTTGATATAATCAATGAAAATGCTTATACCAAAATCGGTGCATCTGAAAACGAATTCAGTGCCATTCAAGTGGGTGCGGAAACAGATTTTGAATTTTACTCTCAAGCGGTAACTATTGAGTTCAACCGTATGGAGAGAGTTGGGTATAAAGGACAAGGTTTTGATGTTGTAAACGGTATCAAAACTGCTTGGGTAAGAGCACTTACTGTAAACAGTAACTATATTGCCAATGTTTCCAAAAACGGTTTTAGTATTGGTCAGTTGCTGGATACCACTACGGTAAAAAATAACCATGTTTACAATGTCGCTCAAAACCAACTGTATAACAACATCGGCGGAGAGGTTGAGATTTCCGGCAATGTATTTGATACGGTCGGTGGCAAGAAAGCAGACGGCCAATGGGCATTGGGCGTCCACGCAACCGCTTCTTCCCAGATTTATTCGACTTCCTGGTTGCCGGAAACCAAAAGTGTCCTGATTCATAACAATACCTTCAAAAACTTAGGTAATGCGATTTATTTAAGAGGCCAGACGCGTGATCAGTCCGTAATTTTAAATATTGCACCCATCGGCACGGAAATTTACGGCAATGTATTTGTTCCCACCTTTGAAAATGATTGTAATTTCCTGACAATGCAAAACAGTGATGGTTCTTATTCTCCCAAAGTGTACGATAACTATACAGCCGGAGTGAGTCCCGACTTAGTTTCCGTTATGATTAAGTGTGGCGATACTGCCGCCTTTGAATTTGGAAAATACTGGCTGGATGAGCAGTGTACAAAATCTTCTGAATTGCTTTCTGTTGTTGCAATTACCAATACGGCGGGTATTTCTTTTGCAAATGCAAAGATTCAAGGCGCCCCCGTTTCTAACATCTCAGCAGATGTTCCTGACGGTATTACTGAAATTAAGTTGGGTCTGGAAGTAGTAAAAGGTGCCTATTATGCCCTGTATGAAGATGCTGAATGTACTACACCTCTTGTTAATAACACTTTGACACTGCAGACCGGTTCCAATACAATATACGCTAAGGTTTGCTATGAAGACTATTTCACAATCTATGTTGTAAATATTACCAGAAAAGCATACTATTCCAACAATTTGGACCCCAACCAGTTGGTTGTCAGTTACGACTATGCACAATATGCATACGGTCAGAGAGTTTATTTCCAGGTTGGCAGTGAGTGGTATCGTGCCACCGTCGGTTATTCCGCTTTTGCTGACATCACTTCGGCGATGGCTGCGGCACAAAAAGGAATGGAAATCAATCTGGCTGCCGGTGAGTATGACAATGTTATCACCTTTAACAAAGGCGTTAAATTCAAAGGCCCCAAGGCAGGCATTAATCCTAACGATATGTCAGACCCCGAGTTTGGCAGAAATCCCCAGCGTGCCGATTTGTCGCAAGAAGCCGTGTTCACCAATGTTTTGGAACTGGTGCAAGGTGTTGACGGTATTGAGTTTGACGGAGTTGTCATGACAAAGAATGCACAGGCTCATTTCGATGATAACGGCAGATTTAAGGTCAATGGTATCAAGTTTACCAATACTATTTTTACCGATATCCAAAAGAGTGGCGGTGTGTTCTATCGTATAGCTTTAAAAGGCTTGCAAAATACAATGTCCGACATAGTCTACACTTTCAACCGTTTTGAAGGCCCATTTGCCAGTAATGATATGGCTCACTGGTCCGGCGGTTCCAATGCTTATTTTGAAGGAAATGTAATCCATAACAACAGCAGTCGTTTTTACTTTGGTGGTGTGGATGGTTCGCCGACAGAAGAATTGGTCCTGAAGGATAATGTATTCTATAACTATACATCCTATATGGATTTTGGTGGTTCGGGCGGTGACCCTCACGTAAAATCTTCTTTGAGACTGGAAGGCAATCGTTTTATCAACTGTACTTCATCTTATTTGGTATATCTGCGTAAGATGGAGTCCGGTGTTTCCTTTACAGTTAAAAACAACCGTTTTGAAGGTACTACCAAGGGACGAATGACCGTTACTCCTAAAACAGGCTATACGGGTCAAACGATTACCATTCGTGACAACTACTTCGGTCCCGGCGTTGTCGGTCTTTTGGATAACAATTTGGAAAGCGTGGCGGATTGTACTTATAACTATTATGCCAACGGTCTTTCCAACATTATCGCCAATAAAGCAAATATGGCACCCTATTATATAAACGAGGCAATGACCATTCTTTCCGGTGATTATCAGTTGCTTGGGGTAAATGCTCCGGAAAACGCCTTGTTGGACGCTGCCAATAAAAAGGTTATCTATGAATCTTCAACAATACAAGAAAAAGTGACCTTTGATTTCAGTGTCAGCCCTGAGGCTAAGTATGCGTTATATGCCGATAAAGCCTGCACTGTTCCTTATGCGGATAATGTGGTTGAGTTAACAGGAAATACCACAACGGCTTATGTGAAAGTTTCTACAGCCGATGGACAGTTGAGTCAGATTTATACTATTCAAATCACACAGCCCAAAAATAATAAATCTGAACTTAAGGGAATAGATGTAGAGGGTAGCAGTTGGGTGAACCAAGGCGCCGGCCG
>JAZRAZ010000127.1:0-2789 GCA_045634825.1 Eubacteriales bacterium
TTGTTTCTCTGGATCTTTCCGCTAACGGTCTTTGGCAAGCTATCTCTGAATTCAACAACTCTCGGATACTTGTAAGGTGCAGTCTTTTCCTTAACATAGTTCTGAATTTCTTTCTTCAGCTCGTCGCTCGGCTCTTTTCCGTTAACAAGAACAATGCTTGCTTTTACTATCTGACCTCTTACTTCATCGGGTACTGCCGAAACACCGCACTCAAGAACGTAAGGAAGTTCCATAATAACACTCTCGATTTCAAACGGACCGATGCGGTAACCCGAGGACTTGATAACATCGTCCACGCGCCCCACATACCAGAAAAATCCGTCTTCATCACGCCAGGCGGTATCCCCGGTGTGATAATAACCGTCGTGGCAGACCTCTTTGGTTGCTTCCTCGTTTCGATAGTAACCAAGAAACAATCCACAAGGCACTTTCTCGGAAATTTTGATGACAATTTCACCCACTTCACCATCAGCCACCGTGTTACCGTCGGCATCCACAATGTCCACATCATACAACGGTGAGGGTTTACCCATAGAACCGAGTTTATGCGTGCCACCCATCAGGTTGGCGATGCTGAGCGTCGTTTCTGTCTGACCAAAGCCTTCCATAATCTGCAGTCCCGTTGCTTTTTCAAACTGGAGATAGACCTCGGGATTAAGTGCCTCTCCTGCCGTTGTCATATGACGGATGGAGGAAAGGTCGTATTTAGAGATATCCTCTTTGATGAGCATTCTGAGCATCGTGGGAGGTGCACAGAAAGTAGTAATCTGATATTTAGCAAACATCGGCAGAATGTCCGCCGCGGAAAAACGGTCAAAGTCATAGGTAAACACGGCACCTTCACAAAGCCATTGACCATACAGTTTGCCCCAAAGTGCCTTACCCCAACCGGTGTCGGAGATAGTAAAATGTAAGCCACCGTCGGTCACGCCGTGCCAATATTTAGCAGTGATATAATGACCCAAAGCATATTTATAACTATGGCTGGCAATCTTAGGATAGCCGGTGGTACCCGAGGTAAAGAGCATCAGCATCGGGTCATCACCACAGGCAGTATCCTCGTCACGATAATAATGGGCGCTGAATAGCGGATACTCCTCATCAAAGTTTCTCCAACCGTCACGTGTTCCGCCGACCAACAGTTTCAGTTTCAAAGATGGGCTGTTCTTTTCAGCAAGTTCTACCTGTCTTGCCACATCTCCGTCTGCGGTTGCAATAATAGTGCTGACTTCTGCCGCATTGAAACGATACTCAAAATCCTTTTCCACCAACTGATTGGTGGCAAGAATGGCAATCGCACCGAGTTTGTGCAGGCCAAGCATTGCAAACCAAAACTGATAATGACGCTTGAGCACCAGCATAACGCGGTCGCCTTTTTTAATACCCAAAGACTTAAAGTAATTGGCGCATTGTGCAGAGGCGCGTTTCATATCGTTAAAACTCAGACGGCGTTCTTCTTTATCGCGCGACAAATGCAACATCGCCAATTTGTCAGGCTCTTTTTTGGCAATCGCATCTACAATATCAAAAGCAAAGTTAAAACTATCATCATTCTCAAATGAAATGGATTTGAGTTGACCGTTTTCATCCTCTTTTGTTTGAATAAATTTATTGCTGACCCACTGCTTTTCGGTATGGGCGGTCACCAGATTTTTTCTGACAGAAGTTTCCTTTACATCTTCGCCCGGCAAAACCACCGCAACAAAATGGCAGTCCTCACCGCCCACAGCAATCATACCGTGCGGTTCGGAAGAATTGTAATAAATACTGTCTCCCGCTTCCAGATATTCGATATTATCTCCTACCTGAATTTTCAGTTTTCCACTCAAAACATAGTCAAATTCCTGACCCGAGTGTGTTGCCAGATGGATCGGTTTATCCTGCAACTGAGCACTGTATTCATAGCAAACCCAATGCGGCTCTGCAATTTTACTACGGAACATCGGAGCCAGGTTATGAATTTCAATACCATTTTCTTTAGCAGTTTGCTGCCCCTCACCTTTACGAGTAATGGTATAAGAGGATAGCAGTGCGCTTTTTCCCTCCAACAAATCGGTAATGCCGACGCCAAGCGCCAACGAGCACTTATGTATAAAAGAAAAAGGGAAATCCAGTTCACCGTTTTCATACTGTTCATATTGGGTAACCGACACTTCGGTTTTAGCAGCCATTTCAATGACGGTCAAACCTACGATTTCGCGCATCTCACGAATTCGTTTTGCCACCTCTAAAAGTTTGTTTGTTTCTGACACTTATAATCCCTCCTTCAGAAAATAAAAAACACTCGTCTCAAAATCTTTGAGACGAGTGTGAAAATCACATCCGCGGTACCACTCAAATTGCAGCTTTAAAACTGCCACTCTTGGAATCCAACAATTCCTATGCCTTGACGCAGCAATCACGAGAAACATCTACTAATCTCTAAAAGACGTTCGGGTTTCCGGCTCGGAAGTGATGGGCTGTTTTAAAACCACTGTTGTCGATTTACACCAACCATCGACTCTCTGTAAACAAAGTTTTAAAGCCGTCTTCGTCATAGCCTTTATTTTCATCTATTGTAGCACCAAGTTTTTGCCTTGTCAAGTGCTTTTTATCATTTTTTCCCAAACGAAGAAGGCAAAGAAGAAGGTTTGCTTTTGGGCATTTTAAGGTCCTGCAACAATACGGCATTTCGCAGGGCTTTTTCTCCATACCGCTTGCGGATATCATCTACTATCCTGTCAATTTTCTCTTGACGAAAGACAGCCGTATTATCCTCAAAAAAATCAAACTAAGTCGGATCGTAGCCA
>JAZRAZ010000128.1:0-2600 GCA_045634825.1 Eubacteriales bacterium
CTAAGACCGCTTGGCCTCCGACTTCTCTGCGTTTCTCGCATTGACACCGGCGCTTGTGAAAATGTTTTTCATTTCCTTGAATCTGCCGAAGAGATTTATCAATCGGTGCCAAAGGCAAGAATCGTCATCGTCGGCAACGGCAATCAATACACCGCGCTTGAAAAGTTGGTGCAAAGTATTAATGCAAATACTTGTGAAAATTATATTCAACTTGCCGGTGCCAAAACAAATATTTCTGATTATCTGCATATGGCGGATGCTTTTGCAGGAGTTTCGCGCTCAGCACTGGAAGCTATGGCGTGCGAGTTGCCTACAATTATTATTGGAAACCAAGGGTATTTGGGCGTTTATTCGGAAGAAATATTGCCTGCCTGTATTGAAACCAACTTTACCTGTCGCGGATACGATTATGTTTCAGCACACGAAGTGGCAGAAATTATGATTTCTATGTTGCAGACTCCCGAGATGTTTGAGCATAATATCAAAGCTGCCCATAAACTGATTGAACAGCACTATTCCGTAACCGCTATGGCACAAGATGCGCTGAACTCCTACCAGGAAGCGCAAAACGATATGCGTCCTAATGATTTGATGATCAGCGGTTACTACGGTACACATAATTTTGGTGACGATGTCACTTTAAAAGCAATTATCAGAAATGTATCGGAACAATTTCCCCTCCAAAAAATCGCCGTGCTTAACCATAATTCTGACGAAAAGCCTTTCGACCAGAGAATCACTTATTTGCACCGCTTTAATCTGCTGAAAATATTACCGCTGATGAAAAAAACAAAACTATTCATTTTAGGCGGCGGCTCTTTATTGCAGGATGTTACTTCCAACCGTAGCATTTTCTACTATTTATTTATGCTGCGCCATGCACAAAAATATGGTTGTAAAACGATGATATATGCCAATGGAATCGGGCCTATTACCCAAAATCATCATCAAAGGCAGACAACAAAAATTCTCAAAAAGGTGGACTATATTACCATCAGAGACAGCCTCTCTTATCAGTATCTTATCGACCTTGGTTTTGATAAACCCAACATTCAACTAACTGCAGATGAGGCATACAATTATGATATTTCCGCTGAGTATGCACTACCGGATTTTGTCCTTCCTGAAAACAAAAAGATTATTCTTATTAATTTGCGTCCCTACAAGGATTTTTCCAAAGACATTTCCTCACATGTTGCCGCGGCTGTTGACAAAATTGCCACCGAACATTCGATATTCCCCATATTGATGCCGATTCAATTTTCGCAAGATTACCCGTTGCTTAAAAAGGTTTCTCAGAAATTAACCGTAAAGCATCACATATTTGACCAGACACTGACGGAAGAACAAGTAATTGCGCTAATAAAGAAATGCGACTATATTCTCACCGAGCGTCTTCATCCCATCATTTTTGCTGCACGTATGCAAAAGCCTTTTGTCAGCATCATTTATGACCCCAAGGTAATCGCAACTGTCCAAAAATTTGATATGCAGGAATATGCGATTGATTTAAGAGAAGTTAATAAACAGAATTTGTATGAAAAAGTCTCAAAATTACTGCAACATCAAAACGAAATATCCGCATCACTGGCACCGATTGCTGAGCAGCAGCATTTGAGTGCTAAGACAAACAGCAAAATCGCTGCTCAAATTTTGGGAGAGTAAGAAAGGATAGATATGAAAATTATCGGTATAGATTACGGAGATACACGAACAGGACTTGCTATATCGGACAGCGAAGAACGACTTGCCTTCTCCATTGGTGCCGTAAGTGCTAAAACGATTGAAGATGCCGCGCGGTTGGTAACGGAGAAAATAGCAGAACACAATGCAGAAAAAGCAGTACTGGGTCTTCCAAAAAATATGGACGGCAGTGAAGGGTTTCGTGCTGAGAAAACCAGAAAATTTGCCACCGCACTCAGTCAAATCAATCCACATCTTGCTATTGATTTCTTAGATGAGCGCCTTACAACAAAGGCAGCCACATTTTTTCTTAACGAAACCAATACACGCGGAAAAAAGCGCAAAAATACTGTAGATACCGTAGCGGCACAAATTATTTTGCAAGATTATTTAGATAAAAACAAAACAAAATAGCATAAATCTCACAACACCTCATAGAATGAAGTAAGAGAAAATTCTTGAGGTGAAGTGTGTGAAGGATTACATTGAACAACGAGTCACGGAACTCGCGCACTATATTGTGGATAACAATGCAACGGTACGGCAAGCCGCATCCCGATTTGCCGTCAGCAAATCAACGGTACATAAAGACATTCGTTCCAGGCTGCAAAACATAGATTTGGATTTATATGAAAAAGTTGCACAAGTATTGCAGTTTAATCTCAGCGAACGCCACATTCGAGGCGGCATTGCCACTAAAGAAAAATACCAAAAGTTAAAAAAACACACCGCTTGATGCGGTGTGTTTTGATTTTAATATAAAAAATTAAAAAGCGCGAGGCGGTTGCCTTAAAGTTCTGCGACGACGTTCAATAATTTCCAGTTGGTCAAGATTGGAAAGGGATTTACCGGTTCCGTTGGCAACGCAGAGAACTGCATCGTCGGCAACATACGTATGAATACCGGTTTTTTCTTCA
>JAZRAZ010000129.1:0-1831 GCA_045634825.1 Eubacteriales bacterium
AACTCCAACCCTGCCACCATTATGACGGATACGACGATTGCAGACAAGGTGTATATGGAACCCTTGACGCTGGAGTATATCGCCAAAATTCTGCGCTATGAGCGCCCCGACGCGATTGTTCCCGGCATTGGCGGACAGACGGGTCTGAACCTTGCGATGCAACTGGAGAAAAAAGGCGTTTTAAAGGAATGTGGCGTGGAACTGCTGGGCACTTCCTCTGAAAGCATCGAGCGTGCGGAGGACAGAGAGATGTTCAAAGAACTCTGTGAGTCCATCGGTGAGCCGACCATTCCTTCTGAAATTACCTATTCTCTGGAGGAAGCCAAACAGGCGGCAGAGCGTATCGGCTATCCCGTTGTACTGCGCCCTGCTTTCACACTTGGCGGTACCGGCGGCGGCTTTGCCTACAATGAGGAGGAACTGCTGGAAGTCGGCAGAAATGCCTTTAAACTTTCTCCCGTCCATCAGGTACTCATTGAGAAAAGCGTAAAAGGTTATAAGGAAATCGAGTTTGAAGTAATGCGCGACTCGGCAGACAATGCCATCACCATCTGCGGTATGGAAAACATTGACCCTGTCGGCGTTCACACGGGTGACTCTTTGGTTGTGGCTCCCATTATGACCCTGTCCAAAGAAGACGAAAAAATGCTCAACGACAGCGCCATCAAACTCATCAAAGAACTCAAAATCGAGGGCGGTTGCAACGTGCAGTTTGCACTCAATCCTCATTCCAGTGAATATTATCTGATTGAAGTTAACCCCCGCGTTTCCCGTTCTTCCGCGCTGGCAAGTAAGGCTTCGGGTTATCCGATTGCCAGAGTTACGGCGAAAATTGCCGTCGGTATGGAACTCAAAGATATTGCGATTGCCAATACCAACGCCGCTTTTGAACCTGCGCTGGACTATGTAATTGCCAAACTGCCGCGCTTCCCCTTTGATAAATTTGCCTCCGCTCCCAATACACTGGGCACCCAGATGAAAGCCACGGGTGAAATTATGGGCATCGGCTCCAACCTGGAGGAATGTCTGCTCAAAGGTGTGCGCTCACTGGAAATCGGCGCTTGCCACTTCCATCTGCCGAAGTTTGATAATATGAGTGCAGAGTCACTTAAAGAATATATCAAAGAATTTAAGGACGACAATATTTTTGCCGTCGCCGAACTTATGCGCCTTGGCACAAGCATTGAAGAACTCCACGAGATTACACAGATTACCCCCTTCTTCTTGGAGGGCGTTGCCAATATCGTTTCTCTTGAAAAAGAAATTGCCGCCGCACCGATGGATACAGCGGTACTCGAAAAAGCAAAGAAAATGGGCTTTTCCGACCAGTTTATTGCAAAACTGTGGGGCGTTAAGGAAATTGAAGTTTATAATCTGCGTAAAGCCCAGGGAATGTTCCCCGTCTATAAGATGGTGGACACCTGCCACACCGGTGCCTACATTCCGTACTTCTACTCCTCTTATCATGGTGAAAATGCCAGCATTTTGACCGACAAAAAGAAAATCATTGTGCTCGGTGCAGGCCCCATTCGTATCGGTCAGGGTGTTGAGTTTGACTATTCCACCGTACACGCCGTTACCACCATTAAAAACTCCGGTTACGAGGCTATTATTATCAATCCCAACCCCGAAACCGTTTCCACCGACTACACTACTGCCGACAAACTGTATTTTGAACCCTTGACGGCAGAGGATGTAATGAACATCATCGAATTTGAAAAACCCGAAGGCGTTATCGCTTCTCTGGGCGGTCAGACTGCCATCAATCTGGCAGAGCCCCTCAGAGCACGCGGTGTCAAGATTATCGGTACCGACTGTGCCGCCATTGAGC
>JAZRAZ010000130.1:0-3554 GCA_045634825.1 Eubacteriales bacterium
ATTGGGGTCAATACCGTATTTATATCCGTAGAGATTAACTTTCTTAGTAACTTCAAATCCTTCAAATTCACCTGCCACAAAATAAATGTCCGGAGTGAAGTTATCCTCAAAATCCTCTTCAAACGCTGCGTATGTTTTGTAGACGGTACCGCTAACACCATTCTCCAAAGTTGCACTTTCTCCATTGGTGCCTTCAGGGTTAATGATAAACGCACCGGCTTTAATGGTCAAATCAAAATCCTTATAATAAGAACCACTGACATTGACGGGAACAGAATAATTTGTATTATTTGCATTCTCTGCTTGAGGTTGCATACCATCCAGTGCTTGACACTTGGCAACAGTGGAAAAATCAAGCGTTTCTATTCCCTTCGGTATCCAGGTAAAGTTATTACTCAAATCCAATTTTTCTGTTAAGGTAGCAGGTGTTGTGTAATCATTTTTAATCTTAATAGTGTTGGAGTAACCGACCATACGGTTTCTCTCAACTTTTATTTTAGAAAGATTATATGTTGCTAATCTAATAGATTCTACAGCACATATCGGCGCAATCGCACCATTGTCAGTCACAAAGGTATTCTCTCTGAATATACGAGTGTCATTCTCGTTAGTCAAGCGCCATGAATAGAAGGTATAACCATTCGTACCGTGTGCATTATAAAAAACATTGTTTGTAAGTGTGGTACTTGGATAGTTGGCAACGTTCGAGGGATACTCAAAGAGAATAGTAGTTTTAGGTCTTCCGCTAAAAATACCGCTCGGGTTAGTAGTTGGAATATTATTATAAAGGAAAGAATTCTTCATAACAAATTCATTTTTTACCGTACTGGCAGCAGTAGTTTGCAAAAACATCGTGGCAGTATTTGCATAATAGATGTTATCCAACACCGCTTGTTGAGCAGCAATATAACGAACAAATGCTCCCTTGCCAGCATAACTATTGGCATAGATATTTGTTAAATGCAATGTCATCTTATAATCACCGGCAGCGGGGATACCCTTTGCTTCATCATAGGTAGGAGATGCCCAGATGAAATAGTCGGTAACAGTGCTATCGCTCACAACAATGTTTTGAATGGTTACATCGTGGTCTGCAGTAGAGTTGTTTGCCCAAATTTGACCGGCTCCGCTAAAGGTAAAACCGTCCAGCAGGACATCGTCACTTGCAGTGATGTTAATCTTACCGGTAATCACGGTTTCATCACTACCGCCACGATGTCTGTTGAGGGTCCAGCCCTGTAAAATATCACTGCCCTCAACATTGGGGTTAATGCCCTTTTTCGTACCGTAAAGGTTGGCTTTCTTGGTAACTTCAAATCCGCTGAATTCACCTGCTGCAAAATAGACATCGGCAGTTTCACTGCCGGTATAGCCGTCTTCAAAATCGGCATAAGAAGTATAAACAGTTCCGTTTATACCGTTTAAAGTTCCACTTTCAGCATTCGTACCATTGGGGTCAATAATAAATGCCAAAGCCTTGTTGCTCTTATTAAAGTCCTTATAGTAAACACAATTGGTATCTGTAGTAATACCATTACCGATTGTTACAGGTTGCATACCTTCAAGTACCTGACATTTAGCAATGGTAGAAAAATCATTTACCTTATTGTTTGTTTCATTTAATGCTGGTGCTGTATAAGTAAAGTTATTACTTAAATCTAGTGTTCCAGTATAGTTGTTTATACCGACAGCACCTCCAACAGTGTCAGTAAGTTGATAACGACTGTCAGTATGATCAAGCGTATAAAGATAGCCAATCATATGGTTTTCTGTAACCGCCATATTGGCAACCTCATATCCGTTAGCGTTATTTGCAAAACCTCTGTCGACAATGCGAATTGGTGCTTTCGCGCCATAATCAGTGACAAAAGTATTGTTGTTAAATGTACGCGTGTCTTTTAATGCATTCAGTCGGTCACAATAGACGGTATATCCTTGATGACCATGTGCATTATAAAAAACATTGTTTGTATATGTAACGCTCGGCTCCGTAACAAGTTGAGAGGGATAATCATGAAAAATAGTAGTTAATTCCTTTGTCCTATAAATTGTGGGGTCATCCTCAGCGTGCGACATAGGACGGTTATTATAAAGAAATGAATTTTGCATTACATATTCACTTTTAACTTGACTTGCCGCTGTGGTCAGCAAAAACATTGTCTGAGTGTTAGCATAATAAACATTATCCAATATCGCTTGCTGTGCCGCAATATAACGGATAAATCTTCCCGTGCCTTTATAACCGTCAGCGTAAACATTCTTTAAGTTGAAGGTCATATAATAGTACCCGGTAGAAGGAATTTTTTCATTTGTGTCCTCAAGTGCAGGAGAAGCCCAGATGCAATAATCAGAGCAAGTGCCGTTTTGCCCCACCACAATATTTTGAATGGTTACATCGTGACTTTCTATAGAACTTTTGACCCAAATCTGACCTGCTCTATCGATGGTAAAGCCATCCAACAAAACATCATTACCCTCACCTGTAGTCTTGATTTCAACAGGACCGGTAATTACAGTTTCACCGCTACCGCGACTTACATTAAGGGTCCAGGGCTGCAAAATATCACTGCCCTTAACATTAGGGTTAATGCCCTTTTTAGTACCGTAAAGATTGACCTTTTTGGTAACAGTAAAGCCGCCAAATTCACCTGCCGCAAAATAGACATCGGCAGCAGCGGCATCGGTATATGCCGTTTCGAAAGCGGCATAAGAAGTGTAAACCGTTCCGCTTATGCCATTCAAGGTTCCGCTTGCACCATCTGTACCGTTGGGGTCAATGATGAATGTAGGATTTGTCGCCGCCGCGGCAGACAAACAAATCATCGACATCATTCCCACGATCAGCACTAAAGCAAGCAGGAAACTAATTGCTCTCTTAAACTTCATAATGATTATTCCTCCTAAGTTGAGATATAATTTCACACAATACTATTATATAATAGGCTTATTTAAATCGCAATATTTTTTGCAAAATAAATAGATTTTTTATATTGTTACACTAATAAGGCAGGCCCAAAAGCAATTTGCTTTTGGGTCTGCCTCCAAAACAACATTATTTTTTTACTTTCTATTTGTAATTATCAAGAAATGAATGCTGTGTCCCCCGACTTTTCCAGCCAACCATTGTATCCAAACAAACAGAATGTATGGCAGAGAAAATGCTATTCTCGATATTGGGATTGGTTTTTCTTAAAGAACGAATGAGCGCCTTGGTTTCTTTGCGTTTAGAGGTACTTTC
The DNA here is from genome assembly GCA_045634825.1 of Eubacteriales bacterium. Taxonomy (GTDB): domain Bacteria; phylum Bacillota; class Clostridia; order Oscillospirales; family QAKW01; genus Firm-08. The sequence continues at coordinate 3,239 of JAZRAZ010000130.1, forward strand.
AAAATTGTCGTTATCGGTTTTTTCAGTCAATTTACACGCACATCGGATAAACCTAAAATCGTTATATCTTTGCCAAGCCTTGATATCTTCTTCTCTGCAACAATAAAGCGGTCGAATCAACTCCATTCCCTCAAAATTGGTTGAGTGCAGTGTGGGTAACATTGCTTGCAACTGTGAACCGTAAAAGAGTGCCATCACCGTTGTTTCAATCACATCATCGCGGTGATGTCCCAATGCAATTTTATTACAGCCAAGTTCTTTTGCTTTGGCATATAAATGCCCCCGTCGCATACGGGCACAAAGATAGCACGGGTTT
>JAZRAZ010000131.1:0-3170 GCA_045634825.1 Eubacteriales bacterium
ACACCAGAGAGGGGACGCTTTTATTTTATTTTTATATGAAATGTAGTTAATCTTCAAATACACCGTAGGCTTCCAGTATTGTTTTACCGATCTGATAAATGTATTTTTGAGATGCAATTTCAATTTCACGCGGCACACCGCCAAGGCGCGCCTCACCGCTGAAAGCACGGCGCTTGTTGGGGTCTGCAAACAAAACATCCAGTTCATAGTTAAAGGCGCCCTTATAGCCAATATCTATAAGGCCCTTCATTACACTGTCCAGATTGAGTGTGCCCTGCAGCGGCACCATATGGGTATCACGGTCACCGTGATTGTCGTGAATGTGGGTCGCCATAACACAACTTCCCAATTTACGAATTTCCTCGTCTTGCGGAAATTCCTGCAAATTGGCGTGACCTGCATCCCAACAAGCCTGACACAAAGGATGGTCGATATATTTTACCATAGCAAGAAGGTCGCTTGCATTGTCAACCCAGAAAATGTTTTCACGCTCCATTTTGTTGAAATTTTCTACCAACACATAGATGCCGTATTTTTCTGCTTCTTCCAAAATCTCTCTGTAAAACTTACGGTTCAGTTCAAAACACTCTTCTTTACTGATGTCTGCCAGATAACCTGAATGAACCACCGTACTGCTGACACCGATTTCGTGGCAAGCACGAATACAGGTTTTGGTAGCGTCAACCAACGTTTTCCAGTTTTCCTCACTGCGAAACGGCTTTCCTGCAGGTGCGTGAGATTGTACGAAATCAATGCCGAGTTCAGCCATTTTTGCTTTCACCAATTTGGCATATCCGTCAAAATCGACATAAAAGCCACTGTTTTCATAAAACTCGCCAAAACTGTAATCAAAATGTTTAAAGCCTGCGGCATTCGAAATTTCAATATTTTCCAGTCGATTATGTCCCCCAAGACTGCAAACGCCCGTTGATAATTTCATATCCGTTACCTCCATCTATAATAGTTTGTAAATTTATTATAACAACAATAAAAACACATTTCAATCATTTTTTGCAATAAATTATATTGTATTAAACTGCTTTTGTCCGAAGTCTTGACAAATTATAAAGATATTTGTATAATTGTATACAATTTTATATGACTTTAGGAGGACAACTATGCTGGAGTTATCTGGACGCACAAATCTGTTAGAGCAAAATTCTTACAAATATAATTTGCAAGATGTTGCTGAACCGGAACTCTATCGGGATGCCTATAATTATGAAGATGTCCCCAAGATTCCCTTCAACCACCGCCGTGTACCGCTGAGTACCCCTGAACACCTGTATATTACCGACACCTCGTTTCGTGACGGTCAACAGTCGGTGGAACCCTACACCGTGGAGCAAATTGTGACACTGTATAAATATCTCAACAAACTGGGCGGTCCCAAGGGCATCATCCGCCAAACCGAGTTTTTTGTTTACAGCGAAAAAGACCGCACCGCCATACAAAAATGTATGGAGTTGGGACTTGAATTTCCTGAAATCACCACCTGGATTCGCGCCAGCAAAAAAGATTTTCAACTGGTAAAAGATTTGGGAATACAGGAAACCGGAATTCTCACCAGCGCATCAGATTATCATATCTTTAAAAAATTGGGTCTGACCCGCAAACAAGCGATGGACAAGTATCTGGAAACCGTTGCGGCTGCTTTTGAAGCAGGACTGGTGCCCAGATGCCATCTGGAAGACATTACGCGGGCAGACTTTTACGGCTTTGTCGTTCCCTTTGTAAATGAACTGACCAAAATGAGCAAACAAGCAGGCATTCCCATTAAAATCCGTGCTTGCGATACGATGGGTTACGGTGTGCCATACAGTGAGGTTGCTCTGCCCCGCAGTGTACCCGGCATTATTTACGGTCTGCGCCACTACGCCGATGTTGAGGCGGATATGCTGGAATGGCACGGTCACAACGACTTTTATAAAGGCGTTGCCAATGCCACTTGCGCTTGGCTGTACGGTGCAGGTGCCGTCAACTGCTCATTACTTGGTATCGGTGAGCGCACCGGCAACATTCCGCTGGAGGCAATGGTAATGGAATACGCCTCTCTGCGCGGAACAATGGATGGAATGGACCCCACCGTCATCACCGAAATTGCCGAATATTTTGAAAAGGAAATGGGCTACAAGATTCCGCCGATGACCCCCTTTGTCGGAGAAAACTTTAATGTGACCCGCGCCGGTATTCACGCCGACGGACTGCTCAAAGATGAGGAGATTTACAACATCTTCAACACCAAAAAGATACTGAACCGCGCCGCAGGCGTTGCCGTCAGCAAAACATCGGGACTTGCCGGTATTGCCTATTGGCTCAATGAAACCTATCATTTAAAGGATGAACGTGCGGTAGATAAAAAGCATCCTTTGGTCATCGCACTCAAAGAATGGGTGGATAAGGAATATGAAGACGGCAGACAAACGATGCTTTCCAACGCAGAACTTAAAACAAAAGTCAACGAACTTTCTGCACTCACCCAAACCAAAATCGGATAAGGAGTGACATTGTTATGGTATCACTGGCTGATAAAGTTTTTGAGCAACTGGAGCAAGACCTCATTTCCGGCCACTATACTGCAGGTGAAATTCTTACAGAGGCAAAATTATCGACAGCACTTGGTGTCAGTCGCACGCCGGTCAGAGAAGCGGTGCGTCGACTGGAGCAGGAAGGACTGCTTCGGGAAAGCGGTAAAGGAATGGTCGTGGTCGGCATCAGCCGTACAGACCTGGAGGATATTTATGAAATTCGTCGGCGTCTGGAAGGGCTGGCGGCAAGCCGTGCTGCTGAGAGCAACGACGATGAATTTTTAAATAAGTTACAGGAAATTGTGGAATTGCAGGAATTTTACACCGCAAGGGGAGATGCCACCAACATTCAGGCACTGGATTCTCGTTTTCACAAAATCATTTACGAGCGCTGTGGCGGTATACTCAGAGATACACTTTCTTCTCTGCACCGTCGCATTCAGCGTCATCGGAAAGACAGTGTGACCGACCTTGCCCGCGCAAAACAAGCGGCAGCAGAGCACCGCGCCATTTTTGAGGCGATTGCCAAAGGTGACGGTGTACTGGCGGAAAAACTGACCGTCGTGCATATCTGCAACGCCTGTCAAAATATTATGAAAACATTTTAAGCAGAGGAGAATTTGAATTATGGGACAGACTATT
>JAZRAZ010000132.1:0-1421 GCA_045634825.1 Eubacteriales bacterium
GCTACGATCCGACTTATGATAGGCAGCAATAATCATTTTAGGTTTTTGCGCCGCTATTATTTTCTCGGCGCCCATTAGCGCCGCACTCTCCTCACCTTCCACGTCCATTTTAATCATAGAAATCGGCTCTGCCCCAAAATAAGCATCGAGTGACCGTACCTTAACTGTCTGCCCTTCTTTAAGAATGGATGAACCGCGACCGGCGGAAAACATTTGTGTTTCACCATCATAATCGGACACAGCCGCGCAAATAGGCTGGACATTGGGGATATTTTTGGTGTTTTCAATAAGTTTTAAATAAGTTTTATGGTTTGGCTCAAAGGCATAAATCTTTTTATAGTCGTCTACTGATTTAACAAACATTTCAACCGTATCACCGCGATATGCACCGATATCGGCATAAATTTCATTGTTACTAAGTGGCAAATCAAACAAACCACCCTCATATTGACAATCGCGCAATTTGTCAGTTTGCCCGGAAAGTTTAAATTCAATGATTTTTTGATATGTATCTTTAGACTGTTTATCCGCCAACAATTCATAAACTTGTTCAATTTCATTTTTATGTTTTTGAGCAAAATCAATATCAAAAATATTATCACCAAAAACAGGAACATCAGGACACAGCACAAGGTGGTTCATTGAAAGCATTTTAATATGGTCCAAAACCGGTTTTCTGTTACTTCCAAAGCAAACCAGAACAATCATATCGGGAAATTCTTTGACTATGTTACTGTATTTAGTTACGGTATAGCCGCAAAACTGCTGACCTCGCACGAAATTGTCACTTGCAAAGATACCCACGGCGCGCTTCCCAATTTTCTCAAGTTGTGCAATTACGCGCTCAGCACCGTTTCCCATCCCATATAAAACGATAGGGCGAGAGGTTTGTTTTAAAAAATTCCAAATATCCATTGTTGCCTTCTTTTTTAAAATATTTTTGTTAAAGTATATCATTTTTATTCAAAAATGTAAAGAATCCAAAGAATTGTTAACAAATAAAATGCCATACTAAAATTAATAAACAAAAGGAGGAGTTTTTATGAACAGAAAAATGTCTGTAATCAGTGGAGTGGCGGCTTGTGCATTATTGGGTGCAAGTGTCGGTTGCTTTGTAAATATGATGAAGACAAAAAAAGCACCGCTTCACAAGACGGCAGGAAGTGCAATAAAATCTGTCGGCGCAATGATTGAGCATATGCATTTTTAAAAAAGTAAGCGGACTTGTCCGCTTACTTTTTTGTATTAAAAGGAGCGTTGATATCTACTAAATAACTGCGTATCTCCCCTGCTGCAACCCGCGCTTCAAACGCTTTATCTTCTGCCAAATAATCACGAATTCTTCCTAAAGAAACCGCAATAATTTCCTGCTCATTTTTAGTCATTATCAAGTCCAGTAAAATTTGATTTTCGTCCATATA
>JAZRAZ010000133.1:0-6644 GCA_045634825.1 Eubacteriales bacterium
CCCACGCAGGCCCCGGTACAATCGCCCTGTTCTTTATCGGAAAAGAAAGATAAATCAATTAAAAGCGTTGTTTCCGTTTGGAAACAACGCTTTTTCTATTCTTTTTTTATTTCTTTAAAGAAAGCGAAAACAAAGGGCACCGCCAGCAGTGCCGACAGTGCGTCCGCAACCGATTGCGCCAACTCCATTCCCGTCAAACCAAAAAAGTGGGAGAGCAAATACAGCGGCGGCAAAAACAGTATACCGTTTCTCGATGCCGCCAACAGACTGGCACCAACAGCCTTGCCGACCGCCTGCAACATCATATTACTCGGTACAATCCAGGCATTGAGTGCAAAGGTGATGCACTGAAAACGAAGTGCACGGCTCGCAACCTCTATCACCTTTTCATTGTCCTGAAACCAGGAGGCAATCGTCGGTGCAAAGATAAATCCCAAAATCGCAATCCCCGCCAAAAACAGTGCCGCCCATTTCACGCAAAACCAAAACGCCTCTCTGACACGCCCATAGTTTTTGGCTCCGAAATTGAAGGAAGCAACCGGTTGCATTCCCTGCCCGAAACCAATCATCGCGGAATTGGCAAACATCATCACCCGACTGACAATGCCCATCCCTGCAATTGCCTCGTCACCGCCCAAGTTGCCTGCCACGGTATTCAGACAGATGGCACTGATACTCGCCAACCCTTGTCGTATCAGACTCGGCAGTCCGCCTCTGAAAATTTCCTTCCATATCCACCATTCCAAACGACAATTTTTGAATTTTATCTCAATATTGCCGCCCTTTTTCACGCCAATCCAGAGCAGACAGAAACTAACAAACTGACTGACCGCCGTTGCAATCGCCGCCCCTTTGACACCCAGACCAAAGGTAAATATCAAAAGCGGGTCAAGCGCAATATTGATCAGCGCCCCTGTCACAATGCCAATCATAGAATAAATGGTACTGCCTTGAAAGCGCAGTTCAATGTTGAGTACAAAACTTGCCGCCATATAGGGTGAGGCAATCAAAATGTAGCGCAGATAATCTTTGGTGTAAGGCAAAATGGTTTCGGTCGAGCCGAGAAACAAGGAAAGCGGCTCGATAAACACAAACCCCGCTACCATCATCACCAGTCCTGTCATAAAGGCATATAAAAGCGCACTGCTTGCCATTACCTTTGCCTTTTCGGTGTCCCCTTGTCCAAGTTTTCGGGAAATAAAGGAACCGCCACCGTGCCCGTACATAAACCCGAGCGCCTGCAAAATCGCCATATAGGAGAACACCACGCCCACTGCGCCCGTTGCACTCGGGTCGCCGAGTTTGCCGACAAAAAAGGTGTCCGCCATATTATAAAAGGAAGTTACCAGCACGCTGATAATCGTCGGCACCGCCAACTTTGGAATCAGACGCGGAATGGGCGTTTCCAGTAAAAACGCTTGTTTTTGCTCACTTGTCATATTCTCAGTCCTTTTGGAAAATGGTTTTTGAGTTTTCCGTCTACTGCCTTGCCAAACCCAAGGCACATCCCGTTCCACAAAAGCGCCGTATACCCCTTTTGGTCGGTAGAAAGCATCTCTCCTTTAAAAAAGGCAAGCGCCTGCGCGTCTGTTACCTCTTGCACATTTACAAACTGTTCTCTCGGGGAGGCAGTAAACAGATGATGGCAGGGAAAGAAAGTCTTGCCCTTGAGCAGTCCTGCCTGCACACCGGCACGCAGTATCTGCACACCGTCAGGTTTTGGCATATCCGATGGCACCAGATAGGCATTTTGCCCCGCCGAAAGCCATAAATACTCTCTTTCTTTGCCGTAAAAGCGCACAGGAGTGCGAACGCATTGTTCCACCATCTGTTTGAGTTGCGGCAAGGGTTTCTCCCCTGTAAAGTATTTTGTTTTTGCACTCTTTTGCTCTGCATTTTCACTTTTCTTTAGTGCACAGACAAAATGCCCCTCCCCGTTTTCACTCGGAAAGATGCGACTTGCCTTCTCCAGTCCCAAAAGACCTTTTTTGGCATCAGGAATACCCGTTTCCACCACCTCAAATTCGGGGTGGCGCTCCAAAAAGGACAGTATATTTTTCTCATTTTCCTCCAGGTTGAAGGTACAGGTGGAATAGACCAGTCTTCCTCCCGCCCTCAGCATTGAAGCCGCCCTTTCCAGAAGTCCTGCCGAACGCTCGGCACACATTTTCACCAATTCCTCGTTCCAATCCCTCAAAATTTCGGGATATTTGCGGAACATTCCCTCGCCACTGCACGGCGCATCCAGCAGTATCTTGTCAAAATACCCTGCAAAGTTTCTCTCCAGCCCCTCGGCATCACTTCGCACGATGAGGGCATTGGAAATACCCATTCGCTCGGCATTACTCAAAAGTATTTTGGCACGCTGTGGGTGAATTTCATTTAGCACCATAATCCCATCGGGATTTTGGGCACAGAGGGCAGTTGCCTTACTGCCGGGCGCGGCGCACATATCCAGCACCCGCTCTCCGTTTTGCACCCCAAGCGCCGTTATCGCGCTCATCGCACTGGGTTCTTGAAAATAGCATCCGCCCGCCATATGAAGCGGCAAGTTTCCAAGTCCCTCTTTTTGCCCCAAAAGCACAAAACCTTCGGCAAAATACGGTGCCTGCCGCACATTCGGCATTGTTTTTAAAAACTCCTCACGGCTGATTTTCAGCGGATTATATCTGACCCCACTGACCGCCTCAGTACCGACAAACGCACTTAAATCTATCACATTTTTAAGATAAGAAACCATATCCATTTTTGTCAAATCCTATCATTTACTATATGTATATATTATATATTCTTCCCTTTTCTTTTGCAATATCTCAAAAAAATCTTTCCAAAATAGAAAGAGGACAAATCGAAAAAACCGAAATGTCCTCTCTTTTTTGAATTTAGCGATGAACAAAATCACTTGCAGGATGCTTGCACCAAGGGCAGATAAAATCGCTTGGCAGGTTTTCCCCCTCATATTTGTATCCGCAAATACTGCACACCCATCCGCTTTCACTGGGCTTTGGCTTTACATTTGTATGATAATAGGTATAACTCATACTTTCCCTGTCCATCAGTTTTTGCGCCTCGGTGACCTCACAGATAAACAGCGTATGGGTGCCAAGGTCGGTTTGTTCTTTGACGGCAAGGGAAATGACCGCGTTGCAAAACTCTCCCGTCAGCGCCGACACCCCGTTTTCACTTCTCCAGAGGTCAAACCCCTCAAACTTATTTACGTCTTTTCCGCTTTGAAACCCAAAACGCTCAAAGACGGAAAAAGGCGTCTGCTGGCTTAAGACGCTCACATTCATTTTCCCGCTTTTCTTAATTTGCTCACAGGTAAAATTGCCGTTATTGAGGCAAACCCCCACCTGAAGCGGTGAATCGGTCAGTTGCATTACGGTGTTGCAAATGCACCCATTGTCCTTACCCTCGCTTGCAGTCACAACATACAGTCCGTATCCCAGCGTAAAAAGAGCCGTTTTGTCAATCACTTGCATAACTCCTCTCCGAGTGCCTTCAGCACCGCACGGCTTTGGTCGTTTAAAGCAGAACGAATGGTCACGGTGTTTTCGGCAAAAGTGATATTTTTGCTTTTTTCAAAAGATGCGCGGATGTGGCGCGCTGCCGTCGGCGCCCAGGTGCCGTTTTCAATCAATCCGATTCGACGGTTTTGATAGCCGCGCTCGGTCAAATGAGAAACAAATGCCTTCATCTGCGGAAAGATATCTCCGTTATAGGTCGTAGTGGCAAGCACCAGTCGGTCATAGCGGAAAGCATCCTCAATCGCTTCGTGCACATCGGTGCGCGCCAGGTCGTGCAGGACTACCTTTTGCCCCTTTTGGCGCAAATCCTCAGAGAGCATCTCCACCGCCTTTTTGGTGTTGCCATATACCGAGGTATAGGCAATCGTCACGCCCTTATCCTCGGGGGCATAACTTGACCAGATATTATAAAGGTTCAGATAATATCCAAGGTTTTCTTTTAATACGGGACCGTGCAGGGCGCAAATCATCTCAATATCCAACTGGGCGGCTTTTTTGAGAAGTGCCTGCACCTGTGCACCGTATTTGCCGACGATACCAAAGTAATACCGTCTTGCTTCACACGCCCAGTCCTCCTCGATGTCCAGTGCCCCAAACTTGCCAAACCCGTCGGCAGAAAAGAGCACCTTGTCAGCCGCATCATAGGTCACCATCACTTCGGGCCAATGCACCATCGGCGCCATTACAAAGGACAAGGTGTGTCTGCCCAGACACAAGGTATCCCCCTCTTTGACCGACAGGAATTTTTCTCCGAAATCTCTGTCAAAAAATTGGTTCATATACAGCAAAGTCTTATCATTCCCCACAATTTTTGCATCGGGGAAAGTATCGCAAAACTCCTTAATTCCTGCCGCGTGGTCGGGCTCCATATGCTGTACCACCAGAAAGTCGGGACTTTTCTGCCCCAACACCTCTTTGATGTTGGAAAGCCACTCTGTAACAAAGCGCCCGTCCACCGTATCCATTACGGCAATCTTATCATCTACTATAACATATGAGTTGTATGCCATACCGTTTGGTACATCAAACTGCCCTTCAAACAGGTCAATTTCGTGGTCGTTGACACCTACATACAAAATATCTTTTGTTATCATATCTTATCTCCTTAAAAGACGGGGTGGAAGAAAAACCTTCCACCCCTTATTTTATATCTGTAATTTATCTATATGCATTAGAACAATATGAAATAATTGCATAATGGTCGCTGGGACAATAGTGCTGGTCTCTGTTATCCGGGTCGCTTTTTTCAACGCCTGCAGGCTCATAGGTTTCATTACATCTATGATACTCGAAGCAGTCCTGAACATCACCGTTGATGAAAATGTGGTCAACAAACGCTCTGGCGTTTGAAGTGATTGAAACGGAACGAGAGGACACAAACTGACCTTGCAACATTTTGTTGTATGCCTCTGAGGCTTCAGCACTGTTAAAGTCACCGGTAGCATACATTGCCATACCCTCCGTGCAGGTTTTCGTCCAGAAAGTATATAACTGTTGGGACTGTACCGCGCGCATCTGGTCGCCCTTGTCAAAATCATATTCATTGTTGACTCTGGGGTTGGGTGACAAATGGGTATTAGTCATCAAAATATTGATATTTTCTTTTTTATCATAAAGTTTGACCCAATGAAAAGAACGGCCCGACTTATCGGTATACGCCATAGCGCCGTAGTCTTTCAGTTCAAAACGGTCTTTTTTCCACAAAATAAGCATCTCGCCCGTAGCAGGAGCACTGCTTCCGGGTTTTCCAGCTGAACTGTGCAAACCGCTGGCCTGATAGCCTTTTTTACCAAGTTCGGTTTCAATATATGTCTGCATATCCCAACCGGTAGAGGAAGTTTTGGAAAGTTCCTGCATACCCAACAGGTCAGGACTATATTTTACAATAGTATCCAAAATCCAAGGAGCACGCACTTCGGGGTCGGGATAAAGTTCACCGGGGTTTCTGTCCACCATTACATTAAAGGACATACAAGAAGTGGTCCAGTCCTCCTCGTCACCGGAAGGACCGCTGGGCTCACTCGGTTCACTCGGCTCGCTGGGTTCACTCGGTTCGCTGGGTTCGCTCGGTTCGCTGGGTTCACCGGGCTCACTCGGTTCGCCGGGTTCTTCACTCGGTTCTCCGGGTTCTTCACTCGGTTCTCCGGATTCTTCACTCGGTTCACCGGTTTCTTCATTCTGATTGCCGGTTTCTTCATTTGGAATTTCACTTGGGTCAAGTGTAATCAAAGTCGGATTTTCGGGCGGCTGATAGGAAATCTCTTTGGGAGCACATCCTCCTAAAAGCACCAGTACTACGATGAGTAATAAAGCCGTAAATCTTTTCATTTTTGTTCTCCTTATATGTAAGTTGGTTCTCTTTTATCTGTATGTATCAGGACAGAACGCAATCACTGCATACTGCGAAAAGTCACTTTATTTTTCTTTATAGTAAAGCATACAATGACAATACCCCTCAAACTCAGGGTCAGCAATTTGCTTTTTAAATTCATTGCACATACATTTATTTTCAGATTTCTTTCCGAGTTTACAAGGGCAAAATCCGTCTTTTTTCTTTAGTCCCTCACGGATGCGGGCGACAACTTCTTTATTTTCATTTTCTCTGATTTTCATAAAGATAATCTCCTACTCGTATAGTATAGCACAGACTTTTACAAAATACAATTCTTTTTTTAGTATAATAAATAGAATTTTCACATACACTACTTTGGGAAGTGTTGTTATGATGAATAAATCACCAAAACTGTGGAGTTTTCTTGGGTTTTCCGTCACCTCTCTGGCTGGCACCCTGTTGCACTATTGGTACGACTGGAGTGGACAAAATCCACTGGTGGCAGCCGTTTCGGGTGTCAATGAATCAACCTGGGAGCATATGAAACTGCTGTTTTTTCCGATGTTTTTCTTTGCCCTTTTAGAGTACCGTTTTTTTGACGACTGCCAAAATTTTTGGTGCGTCAAACTGAAAACGATTGGTTTAGGACTTGTCCTCATCCCCATTTTGTTTTATACCTATAACGGTGTCTTCGGCAAATCTCCCGACTTTATCAATATCAGCATATTTTTTATCTCGGCAGGGATTGCCTACTTTGCCGAAAGCCGATGGCTTGATTGCTCCAA
>JAZRAZ010000134.1:0-4531 GCA_045634825.1 Eubacteriales bacterium
CCGAGGGGTATGATACCTATGTCGGTGAGAGAGGGCTGAAACTGTCGGGTGGACAGAAGCAACGCATTTCCATCGCGCGTGTATTTTTGAAAAATCCGCCGATATTGATTTTGGATGAAGCCACCAGCGCACTGGATAATGAAAATGAACGCTTGGTACAAAAGTCACTGGAGCGCTTGGCAGAGGGCAGAACCACTCTGACGATTGCTCACCGTTTATCTACCATTAAAAACGCTGACCGCATTTTAGTGCTGACAGAGGAAGGCGTCGTGGAGCAGGGCACGCACAGTGAACTGCTGGAGAGAGGCGGACTTTACAGTGAGTTATACAATGACTATAATTTGTCAAAATAACGGAGAAAGTATGGTTTATCTGGACAATGCCGCCACAACGGCACCGTCAGCCGAGGTGCTGGCGGAAATGGAAAAAATGAATACCCTGATGTATGGTAACCCATCCTCACTACATATGATGGGGGTAGATGCCGAGCAGGCACTGGAAAAAGCAAGAGCGTGTGTTGCCGTTGCCATCGGGGCTGCCAAAGAGGAAATCTACTTTGGCTCGGGAGGTACCTTTTGCAACAATGCTGCCATTATCGGTGCAGCAAGGGCAAGAAAGAAGGCGGGCAAGCGAATCGTCATTTCTGCCATTGAGCATGCCTGTGTAAGAGAGGCGGCGCAAAGTCTTGCCGAGGAAGGCTTTGAAATTATGGAGGCTGAGCCCAGCAAAGAAGGTTTTGCCGAGGCAATCAACGAGCAGACGGTGCTGGTGAGTTGTATGCTGGTCAACAACGAAACGGGACTGATACTGCCGATAGCGGAAATCAAAGAGTTGATAGTGCAAAAGAGGGCACCTGCATTACTGCACGTCGATGCAGTGCAGGCACTGGGTAAAATTCCGGTGAGTGTTAAAAAACTGGGATGTGATATGCTGACGGTCAGTTCCCATAAAATTCACGGCCCCAAGGGAAGCGGAGCATTGTATATAAAGAAAGGAGTGCGGCTCAGTCCCATTGTCCACGGCGGCGGGCAGGAGAAAAATCTCATTTCGGGAACCCACAATACCCCTGCCATTGTCGGTTTCGGCAAGGCGGTAGATTTGGCAAAATCGTGTTTTGACGAGCATCACCAAAACCTTTGCAACTTGGAACAGTATTTTCTGGAGAGGGCAAGGCAAAGAGAGTATCTTGCCATCAATCGTGATACGCGCCTGTATGCACCGCATATCATCAATGTGTCGTTTCTCGGATATGTCGGTGAAAATGTGTTGCATTTTTTGGAGAGCGAGGGCGTATATGTTTCGGTGGGGGCGGCTTGTTCCAATAATAGTGGACACGGCTCGATTTTGCAAAAGATGCACGCCGAGAGAAAAAATGTGTTGGGGGCAATCCGTGTCAGTTTCAGCCATTCAACAACAAAAGAGGATATCGACGCTTTTTTTGCCGCGGCAGATAAGGCGGTACAAATATTGATTAAAAAATATAAATAAAGGAAAAAATATGAAAGAAATTATTTTGGCAAAATGCGGTGAGATTGTACTCAAAGGGCTCAATCGCCGTCATTTCGAGAGTATGTTACTTCGTCAGACCAAAGGAGTGCTTAAGGCATTTGGTGAGTTTGATGTTTCGGTGCGCCAATCCACCGTTTATATTGACCCCATCTCCGAGATTGAGGATATGGATTTGGTGGTAGAGAAAATCAGCCGTATCTTCGGATATGTTAAGATTTCAAGAGCGGTGGTGGCAGAAAAGAATATTGAGGATATGAAACGCCAGGCGGCAGAGCATATTGCACCAAAACTTGTCGGATATAAAACCTTCAAGGTGGAAAGCAAACGCTCTGACAAACGCTTCCCCCTCAATTCCCTGCAAATCAGCCGTGAGGTTGGGGGCGCTATTTTGTCGGCTTGTCCGTCACTGAAAGTAGACGTGCATCACCCCGATATTATTGTGCACGCCGAACTGCGCGAAAACGGTGCCTACATTCACGCAGGTCAGCAAGACGGTGCCGGCGGTATGCCGTACGGCTCAGCAGGCAAGGGTGTTCTGTTGCTCAGCGGTGGCATTGATTCTCCTGTTGCCGCCCATATGATTGCCAAACGCGGTGTGCAGATTATACCGCTCCACTTTTTCTCACCCCCGTATACCTCTGAGCGCGCTAAAATGAAGGTAGTCAAACTGGCGAAAATTCTCACCGACTATTGCCCGAATATGCGACTGCGCGTGGTCCACTTTACCGAGATTCAAAAGGAAATTCTCGAAAAGTGCGAGGAGGACCTTTTTACCGTCATTATGCGCCGCTTTATGATGCGCCTTGCTTATAAGGTGATGAAAGCGGCAAAGGCAGAGTGCTTGATTACCGGAGAGAGTTTGGGGCAGGTAGCAAGTCAAACCCTGCAAGCCATCAATATTACCGATGCTACGGTGCCTGCCGTTACCCTTCGTCCCTGCATTGGTATGGATAAAGACGAAATCGTTAAGATTTCTCGTAAAATCGGTACCTTTGAAACTTCGATTGAACCGTTTGAGGATTGTTGCACCGTCTTTACCCCCAAACATCCCAAAACGCGCCCCTTCCTTGACGAGATTGAGCGCGAGGAGGCAAAACTGGACATAGATGCTTTGGTAAACAGAGCATTTGAAAATATTGAATACATTGATTTGAATGGAGAAGAACTATGAGAAAGTTTAAAGCGCACTTATATGCTGTTCTGGCAGTGCTGTTGATTGCGGCGGGCGGATTTTATTTTTTGTTGCCCGCTATCAATATTCATAATCCCGAACTGCTGTTTTATGTTGCTTTTCTTGCGGTGATTTATCGCGTGGTGCTGGCTTTTGGCAGCAGGGATAATCTTAAAGCCGAACTGCAAGGGGACAAACGCTCCATCTGGAAGCGAATGAGTTTTGCTACCCGTGCGGTTGTTTGCATTATTGCCGTATGTGTTTTGATTGGTGTTGTCGGTAGTTTGAGTGGAGCGGTCATTTTCCGCGCCAATGATTATAAAAACTTGCTTTTGGTGCAAGAGGGCAATTTTGCCGAAGATGTAAAGGAAATTTCTTATGACAAAATTCCTACTCTTGACTATGATTCTGCTACCAAACTGGGTGATCGTAAGATGGGTGAACTTTCCGATATGGTCAGTCAGTTCTCGGTATTGGACGATTATACTCAAATCAATTATAAGGGTGTTCCCACCCGTGTTACTCCGCTGGGATATGCCGATATATTCAAGTGGTTGGGCAATATGAAAGGCGGTATTCCTGCTTATATTTCACTGGATATGGTCAGCCAGGAGGTCAGCGTTCATCGTTTAAGTGAGGGAATGAAATATACCGAAAGCGACCATTTCGGCAGAAATCTTGCGCGCCATTTGCGCTTTAATTATCCGACTTATATCTTTGAAGACCCCGACTTTGAAATTGACGAAAACGGCACACCCTTCTGGGTTTGCTCCCGCATGATTCATCGCATCGGCTTGTACGGTGGCAGAGATATTGGCGGTGTGGTACTGGTCAACGCCGTAACAGGTGAGGACACTTATTATGATATTGCCGAGGTTCCCTCCTGGGTGGACCGTGCCTACAATGCGGAAATGATTATCGAGCAGTATGATTATTACGGCACACTGCAAAAGGGTTTTTGGAACTCGATTTTCGGTCAGAAGGACTGCAAGCAGACCACCGACGGTTATAACTATATTGCTCTCAATGACGATGTGTATATGTACACCGGTGTAACCTCGCTTGCGGCAGATGAGTCCAATGTCGGCTTTATTCTGGTCAATCAGCGCACCAAGGAAACCAAGTTTTATGCCGTCAGCGGTGCAGAGGAATACAGTGCGATGTCCTCCGCGATGGGTGAAGTACAAAACCTCAGATATGAAGCCACCTTCCCGCTGCTGCTCAATGTGGCAGGTGAGCCGACCTATTTCGTGGCGCTTAAAGACGGAGCAGGGTTGGTAAAAATGTATGCCTTTGTCAATGTCCGTCAATATCAACTTGTCGGCAAGGGCGCAACCCTTAAAGAGTGCGAGGAAGACTATATCAAGAAACTGGAGAGCAGTGATGTCCTCGATACCCAGCAAAGTGAGGCACTCCGCTTTGAACGCGTCGGCAAGATTACCGATATTCGCTCTGCTGTTGTGGAGGGCAATACCCATCTGTATCTCACACTGGAAGGCAGTGACAAGGTGTTTGTTGTCAATATTGCAAAGCACGCTGAAGCCATCACCTTCAATGTTGGAGATACCGTAACAGTTTCCTATAAGGAAAGCGAAAAACTGCTCACTGACATTTTAGATATTCAAAAACAGTAAACAAAAAATTCCAAGTCGCAAGACTTGGAATTTTTGTTTTTTAAGTCACGGTGAAGCCTTGTATCTCATCAAGCCGATAGAGGTATACACACCTACGGTGTGATGATATACGCCGCATAAATACTGGTATTTTCGCAGACATAAACAGTACATATTCCCTTGATTACTATGTTTGTTTTACTAATGTCAAATAAAAACACATAATTAACTGTAAAGT
>JAZRAZ010000135.1:0-2923 GCA_045634825.1 Eubacteriales bacterium
CGCAGTAGATATCAGTGAGCAAATGGGCTTTTCAAAGCCCAGCGTCAGCCGTGCTATCGGACTGCTTAAAAAGGGTGAATATATCCGAGTAGGGCAAGACGGTGCCATCACCTTAACCGAAACAGGCAAAAGTGTGGCAGAAAGCATTTATGAACGGCACACTATATTGACAAGTTTGCTTATCAAATTAGGTGTGGATGAACAAACCGCCGCTGAAGATGCCTGCAAAATGGAGCACGATATTTCGGATAAAACACTCTCTGCTATCAAAAAATTTGTTATCAACACACCCCAAAACAAATAAAAACACGATGCATTGCATCGTGTTTTTTAATTATTATCAGGCAAATATGCCGTTAGATTGGGCGGCAGGTATGGCCGTCGGCATATCCGTAGAATAGGAATATTCGTCGGTCATGGTATTGGGACGAGTATCCATCGCCGGAGCCCTGAGCATAAACATACTGAGTGCAACGCCGATCAGAACCAGCAAAGCCATCACCGCTGCGATGACAACGGCAACAATCGCACCGCTGCCGCTCCTTTTCACCCATGCAGATTCTATTTTACGAATAGCCATCACACACTTCTTCAGAAGAACCTGCTCCTCCTCATTCAAAGTTTCACCGCTTTCCACCAAAAGATCGCCCAGGCGCACGGCCTCCTTCAAAGCCACAAGGGCATTCCTATTGGCCGCATCTGCAAGACCACGGTTGGCATTAAAGACCATACGATTACGAACAGCAGACAGTTGACCCTTGGCCGCCGCCTTATCCAAAAGTTCCCCGCAATTTTCCACATTGTGGGTCAGCGCGTAAAGGCTCATGGCAGGGGCGTACTCCGACTCAGCAGCAGCCTTCAGCATAGAGGAATAGGGTTCCTCGGTATACTGCTCCTCTGCATAGCGGATAACATAGAGGTACTGCGCCGCTCTCAAGCCGTTGTCAGCCATATCTTTAAGGGCGTCCTTTTCGGTGGCATCGGTGATGCCGGCCTTAATGCCCTCCATCTCGTCCTCTACGCGATAACTCTTGAAGTTGGCACTGTCGGTACGGACGGTATTGCGATATTCGCCCTGCTTTGCCAACACCTCGGGGGTATGCTCATGATCAATGGTATGCTCGGCTTCCAGCTTCATAATCTTTACGGGCATAAAGAGAGCGAAGATACCGAAAGTGATACCGGTAAGAACGCCCCACAGCAGATATTTCAAGAAGAAATGCCCCACCTTGCCGGTGAATATCAGACGACGAGAATCCACCACCGTATGCTCGGTCATCCAGCGAGTCTGAATGATATCACTCCACACAAAACCCACGACGGGCACAAAAAGAACCAACCCTGCCAGAATGTTGGTGCCGACAAAGCCCCAAAATCCGCCGTCAAAGTAGCTGTTATTATCCTCTTCACCCACGAAATGAGTATGCTTGGTCAACCACTTTTGGATTGCCAAAGCCATCCAAATTCCGTAAATGCCGAAGGTGATCAGCGTTAAAAACCACCATAAAATAAACTTGCCAATCAGTTGCAGTCCGGTGCCGTCAAAGTACATCCGTTTGCCGTTGACGATGGTATGCTTGGTCTTCCAGCGTTGCATCAGACAGCACATCCAAGGGAAAGCAATCCCCAAGGTGATGAGGGTCACAAAGCCAACCAAAATGCTATATCCGATATATTCCCAGTAACCACCGTCGAAATAAGAACGGTCCTCTGCGGGAACGTCACAGACCGCCTTGGGCTTAGCCACCAGCGCTACCACCAGCGCCACGATACCGGCAACCACCGCCAACGCGATGATCCCCAACAATAAAGTACTTGCGATTGCCATAAAAATTCCCTCCTATTATTAAGGCAGTGCTCTGCCGTAATTCTTCTATTGAATTCATTATATCGTACCAATCGACAAAATACAACTATTTTATCGCAGTAAAGCAACAAAACAGCGAGACTTCCCTCAGGGGAAGTCTCGCCAAGCATCAGTTTTTATTTTAATTTAATAACTATACCATAAATAAGCCGTTAAATAACAGTTGCGTATAATTTTTGTTGTAGTTATGCAGAATGGTGGCAACTTGTGCACGGGTGGCGGTACCGTGGGGATTAAAGTAATAGTCTGTGCCCTGCTGTATGCCGTTGATAATACCACCGCGCTGGCAAGCAAGCACCGCATCCTTTGCCCAACCGGAAATGGAAGCTTCATCTTTGAATTTAACAGAAGCGAAGTCTGTTCTGAGACTAAGTTCATTAAATTCGATATATTGCTTCATCATCACGCAAATCTGCTCGCGGGTAATGTTAGCGTTGGGTGCAAAGGTGGAATCGGTCATACCGTTTACAATGCCTGCCTCATTTGCCCATTTTACATATCCGGTATAATACATACCGACCGGAACATCTGTAAACTTCGTAGCCACATCATTATCCGGGGTAACTCCTGACAATCTTCCCAGTACAGTTACAAACATTGCACGGCTCATATTTTGTTCGGGTGAGAAGGTTTGTGCATCAGTACCTACAAAGAGATTACTGTTAAAGGAGAAGTTCACCCCGTTATAGTACCAGGCATTTTCGCTAATATCCTTAAATTGCTTATTTGCCGGTTTCTGTATCTCCAGCACATCATCTTCTATTATATTCAAATAACCGCAAACGGAGCATATCTCTATAGTTAATCCGGGTGTCAGCGTCGTGGGAGCAAATCCTTTGGTATTTCCAAATTTGTGACCATCAGTTGCACAGGCATACTCATCCTCTTTCAAAATATAAAGAGCATCCTTTGCTTCTACTTCCGAGCCCATTCCCTCGACATAGATAATATAGTCTTCTCCTGCTGTTAAATTATAGGCGCCGTTCTCTTCTTCAACTGCAGGAACATCTGCACGAACATTCATACCCGAGCAATTAATATAATAATATCCGCTGG